>NZ_PEMX01000031.1:0-71880 GCF_002759075.1 Pseudomonas sp. 382 | reverse complement strand
CTACCGTACGGAAACCGTTGCTGCCATCCAAATAGGCAGTGATTGCTGTGAGCTTGAACTGCTCAGTGTACTTGGCCATGAATCCCCCAAGGGTTGGATTGGTGTCCAACTTCTTGGGGGCAGTCCAATCCTGTGGGAGAGGGTTTACCCGCGAAGAGGCCGGTGCAGGTTCACGTGATTCTTCAACCGGCGCTGGCGCGCAACCGCGCCACATCTCGAATCGGCGGTGCGCCATACAGCCGGCTGTACTCGCGGCTGAACTGCGACGGGCTTTCGTACCCCACCCGGTAGGCCGCCACCGCTGCTTCCAGGCCGTCGTTGAGCATCAGCCGCCGCGCTTCCTGCAGGCGCAGTTGCTTCTGGTATTGCAGCGGGCTCATTGAGGTCACGGCCTTGAAGCGGTGATGCAGGGTCGAGATGCTGAGGTTGACCTCGCGCGCCAGGTCCTCGATGCGCAGCGGCTGCTGGAAGTTCTGGTTGAGCCAGGTGATGGCCTGGCTCACCCGGTGAGTCTGGCTGTTGGCCAAGGCGATTTCGTACAGGCGATAACCCTGCGGCCCACGTAGCAGGCGGTAAAGAATCTCGCGACGAATCAGCGGCGCCAGCATGCCGATGTCGCGCGGGGCATCCAGCAAGCGGACCAGCCGCAGCAGCGCGTCGAGCAGCTGCGGATCGGTGCGTTCCACATACAGGCCGCGACCGGAGGGCAGGTTGGGCACCAGCATCGGCCCGCTCTCTGCGATCAGCTGGCTGATTTCGGCCGGGTCGAGGTCCATGCGCAAGCCAAGGCTGGGGTGCTCCGGGCTGGCGTCCAGCCGCACCGCGCTCAGCGGCAAGGTCACCGACACCACCATGTAATGCAACGGGTCGTAGGCGTATTGCTCGTCGCCGAGGAACAGGCTCTTGCTGCCTTGCGCCAGGATGCACAACGCCGGTTGTGCCAGGGTCGGCACCGATCGGACGTTTTCGGTGTAGCGCACCAGATACAGGTCGTCGATGGCCGAGGCGGGGCCGTAGGGCTCACCGGCGTGCCTGCGGATCAGGTCGGCCAGTTCCTGGCGTTGTACTTCCAGTGTCGGGTCGATGGACGGGACTGTGGTCATGATGGCTTTCCTCTGCTGACCGACGCAGCATAGGTTTGGGCAATGACAGGCGCTAGTCGAAAGCTGCACGTCGATTGCCTGATCCTGCCGCGCTGCAGGATCAGGCAATCGCCGAGCAGTAATGGCCTAACGCGTCGCGTGCGCCAGCCCCTAATCTTGGCAGCCTGGTATTTCCGCCCGCTTGCTTCAAGGAGATCGTGCAATGACCCTACGACAACCGGTCACCCATCTGGCTTTCATCCGTGCCAGCAGCGGTCGCTCCGCAGAACTCGGCGCCCGCCTGCGCGACCTGCTGGAGCCGTCATTACGTACCCCGGGTTGCCTGAGCTTCAGCGTGCAGCGTTCCCAGGCCGACGCCGACCTGTGGCTGCTCAGCGGTAGCTGGCGAGATCAGCAGGCGATGAGTGGTTATTTCGCCTCACCTACCCTGGATGTGTTCGGTGAACTGGTCCAGGCGCAGGTCGTCAGCAGCCTCGACTTGCATACCTTCGATTGAAACACGGTTAGAATGCCGCCCTTCGATCAACAGGCGGAAGGCAACATGGCACGTAGAGAATTCCCGCATTTCGAAGCGGTTTCGGCGATGGTCCCGGTGGAAGGCGGCGGCTACCACGCCGCTATCGCGGTCAAGGCCCTGGGCATGGGCGGCGCGCCGCGCTTTCACAAGGTACTCGACGAACAAGTGTTCAAAAGCGCCGTGGCGGCTGACGAAGCCGCCTGCGCCGAGCTCGCACGCCTGCAGGGCGTGGGCGAGGAAGGCGAACTGATCTGGTGATCAGGCCTGTGGGCGAGCCATCTTGAACAGGTTGCCCAACTCGAAGTAATCCGCCGGGCCACCGCCACGCAGGATCGGTTCGGCGGCAGCGGTGTCGTAGATACCGTTCTTCAGCAGGTGTTCGGCAATGTGCACCGCCACCACTTCACCCAGGATCAACCAGCTCGGCACCAGTGCCTGATCGGCGCGCTTGAGCTGGACGATCTGGCTCACCTTGCATTCGAAGGCCACTGGCGTTTCGCCAACGCGCGGCACCTTGACGATGTTCGATGCCACCGCAGTCAGGCCGCTCAGTTCGAACTCGTTGATATCGGCGGCAACGGCCGCGCAACTTTGGTTCATCTGCTCGGCCAGTGGCCGGGTAGCCAGGTTCCAGACGAACTCACCGGTCTGCTCGATGTTGTTCAGGCTGTCTTTGCGCCCGACGCTGCAGAACCCGATGATCGGTGGAATGTAGTTGAAGGCATTGAAGAAGCTGTACGGCGCGAGGTTCAGCTGGCCGTCCCGGCTCTGTGAGGAGATCCAGCCGATCGGGCGCGGGCCGACGATGGCATTGAATGGGTCGTGGGGCAGGCCGTGGCCTTTGGCGGGTTCGTAGTAGTACATCTGCCAGCATCCTTGGAACGAGGCGCCTAGTGTGCCAAGCCTTCGGCCGTCTGGAAATGATCAAGCCCGGCTGAGGCCGGGCTGGTAGCGCACAACAGGGTTAGCTGATGCGGTGGGCGTTGGTGCGGTCGAAGCCGTCTTCGGCGAAGCGTTGGCCGCCAGTGCGGTCGAAGCCGTCTTCGGCGAAGCGTTGGCCGCCAGTGCGGTCGAAGCCGTCTTCGGCGAAGCGTTGGCCGCCAGTGCGGTCAAAGCCGTCTTCGGCGAAGCGTTGTGCGCCAGTGTGGTCGAAACCGTCTTCGGCGTAGCTGGCCGATTGAGATTGAGCGGCGGCGAAAGTGTGGGCATTGGTGCGATCAAAACCATCTTCGGCAAAAGCGCCAGCAGCGAATACCGAGAGGGCCAGGGTGAGGATCAGTTTGCTTTTCATGGTTGTTGCTCCTTTGGATTCGAGAGGTTGTTTGTTTCTATGGGGTTAATGCTACGCCTATTAACTTGATTAAAAAGCGCAAAAAATAGCGTTTAAAAATCGAATTAGTAGATATCTAGGCCGTGCGCTTTGCCGCCCAGCGTTTGCTCAAGCTTGTCGATGAGGTGTGTTATGCCCAGGCGAGCGCAATGCTTCGCCAGCCACTGCAGATTGCGGGTGGTGGATTAATCGCTGGTTAAGAACGCAAAATCTTAATTTGTAACAGCGTATGAACGCTTTTTTCATATATCGCCAACCGATTTTTCAGGCGCTGCTCAGCACCATCGCCGCACTCAATTCCGGAGCGGCAAACGATGAACAAACTCCCGCAAATCACTTTGGCCTTCTGGGTCATGAAGATCTGCGCCACCACCCTTGGCGAAACTGCCGGTGATCTGCTGTCGATGACCCTTAACGTGGGTTATGCCGTCAGTTCGATGGTGCTGATCAGCGTGTTTCTGGTGACCTTGTTCGGTCAGCTGTTTTCGCGCAGTTATCATCCGATGCTGTATTGGCTGGTGATTCTGTCCACCAGCACGGCTGGCACCACCATGTCTGACTTCATGGACCGCACCCTGGGCCTGGGTTATGCCGCAGGTTCGGCAATCCTGATCGGCATCCTGCTGCTGACCTTCCTGGTCTGGCGCCTGAGCGGCAACCCACTCGACGTCACCCGCATCAAGAACCGCACCGGTGAAATCTATTACTGGATCGCCATCCTGTTCTCCAACACCCTGGGTACCGCGCTGGGTGACTACCTGGCGGATGACTCAGGTCTGGGCTTTGCTGGCGGTGCACTGCTGGTTGGCAGTGCCATCGCTCTGGTGGTACTGGCCCGATACTGGACGCGCATTCCCGGTGTGGTGTTGTTCTGGGTGGCCTTCGTGCTGACCCGTCCGTTCGGCGCGACCCTTGGCGACGTCCTGACCAAGCCGCATGAGAAGGGCGGGCTGGATTTCGGCACCATCGGTTCTTCCGCAGTGCTGGGCGGTGTGCTGCTGGTGCTGGTGCTGATGGCGAGCTGGTCCCAGAAGCGTGAGCCGCGCCAGGTGCTGGAAATGTCCTGATTACGGGTGTTTGACAAATAAAAAGGGCGCCCTCGAGAAGGCGCCCTTTTTCATTACGCAATGGCATTCAGTCAGTGGTAATCCGCGAATGCTGCTTGGTGTCCTTCATGGTCGCATACACCAGCAGCGAGCAAGCGATGCACGCCGTGACGTACCAGTAGAAGCCGCTTTCCATGCCGACGCTCTTGAACCACAGCGCCACGTACTCGGCGGTGCCGCCGAAGATCGACACGGTCAGCGCGTACGGCAGGCCAACACCCAAGGCGCGGATTTCGGTAGGGAACAGCTCGGCCTTCACCACTGCGTTGATCGAGGTGTAGCCGCTGACGATGATCAGCGCTGCCATGATCAGGAAGAACGCGCCCCACCAGGTCTGGATGGTGTGCAAGGTGCTGAGGATCGGCACGGTAAACAAGGTGCCGAGCACGCCGAAAGCGATCAGGATCGGACGACGGCCGATCTTGTCGGACAGGCCACCGATCACCGGCTGCAGGCACATGAACAGAAACAGGGTGGCCGCCGAGATGGTGGTCGAATCGCTGATGCTCATGCCTACGGTGTTGACCAGGTACTTCTGCATGTAGGTGGTGTAGGTGTAGAAGGCCAGCGTGCCGCCCATGGTCAGGCCGACCACGGTCAGCAGCTCCTTGGGGTGGCGCATGAGGGTGCGCATCAGGCTTTCCTTGGCCTTTTCCTTCTTGGTGAAAGACGCCGTTTCTTCCATGCCGCGGCGCAGGTACAGGGCAACCACTGCGCACAGGGCACCGATCACGAAGGGTACGCGCCAGCCCCAGGCATACAGCTGCTCGGTGGTCAGGGTCTGTTGCAGGATGATAAGTACCGCCAAGGCGATGAGCTGGCCGGAAATCAGCGTCACGTACTGGAAACTGGAGAAGAAGCCACGGCGGTCCTTGCTGGCCATCTCGCTGAGGTAGGTGGCCGAGGTCCCGTATTCGCCGCCCACCGACAGGCCCTGCATCAGGCGTGCGATGACCAGCAGGATCGGCGCGGCGACGCCGATGGTTTCATAGCCGGGGGTCAGGGCGATCACCAGGGAGCCGGCACACATCAGCAGCACCGAAGCCATCAGTGCAGCCTTGCGCCCCTTGCGGTCGGCGTACAGGCCCATCAGCCAGCCACCGATCGGGCGCATCAGGAAGCCCACGGCGAAGATCGCAGCGGTGTTGAGCAACTGGGCGGTGGAGTCGCCGGCGGGGAAGAAGGCTTTGGCGAAGTACAGCGAGAACGCGGCGTAGACGTACCAGTCGTACCATTCGACCATATTGCCGATGGAACCACTGAAGATCGACTTCAGGCGGCTGGCGGTGGTTTTTTCAGCGGCGGGCGTGACGGCCGCCCCGGCTGGCAGGGAGGTGGCGTTATCCATCAGGGATACCTTCTCGTTGTTTTTGTGGAGCGCGCCGAAGCGCAGCTTGCCTGGGCAATAGCAGAAGGTGTGCCAAATGGGTGCGTAGCGATCCAAATGGGGGCGTTGCAGCGTCACGGGAACCGCGTGTTACCTGGCGCGGCGCAGTTCTGTGTGGCAGCGGGCGTGCCCGCGATGGGCTGCCCAGCAGCCCCCGAAATCGCGCAGGGATAAGCGGATTTTCGCCGATCAAGATCCGTCGATAAGCGGATTTCCGCCTATTCCCGCTCGACGAATGCCTCGCGGACCAAACCGTGGCGCTGCATCTTTTCGTTCAGCGTGCGCCGAGGCAGCTGCAAGGCCTCCATCACCGCCTTGATCTCCCCCGCATGCTGGCGCAAGGCAGCACGCAGGCACTGGGCCTCGAACGCTTCCATCTGTTCACCCAACGACTGACCGGCAGGCGCTACCTCGATGTTCGGCGAACCCAACCCCAGGGCATGCCGCTCCGCGGCATTGGCGAGCTCACGCACATTGCCCGGCCAGTCATGGGACAGCAGCTGCGCCAGTTGCGCACCGCTCAGAGCGGGCGCCGTGCGCCCCAGCTTGGTCGCGGCCGCACGGGCGAAATGCTCGAACAACAGCGGGATATCCTCACGCCGTTCACGCAGCGGCGCCAGGCGCAGTTCCGCCACGTTCAGGCGATAGGCCAGGTCCTCGCGGAAACGCCCGGCACGGGCTTCTTCAAGCAAATCGGGCTTGGTAGCGGCAATGATCCGCAAGTCGACGCTGATGCTCTGGTTAGCCCCCAGCCGCTCCAGCTTCTGCTCCTGGATCACCCGCAACAGTTTGGCCTGCTGGGCCAGCGGCATGCTCTCGATCTCGTCGAGGAATACCGTACCGCCGTTGGCGTATTCCAGCTTGCCGATGCGTTTGCCCTGGGCGCCGGTGAAGGCGCCGCTTTCGTGGCCGAACAGTTCGGCTTCGAACAGCGCTTCAGGGATGGCCGCGCAGTTGAGCGCGACAAACGGTTTTTCGGCACGCGGGCCGAAGTCGTGCAGGCAACGCGCTACGCGCTCCTTGCCGCTACCGGTCTCGCCGCGGATCAGCACATTGACCGGCAGGCTGGCCAGGTCCAGCACCTGTCGGCGCAACTGCTGCAAGCCCTGGGACATGCCCAGCAGGGTCGTTTCCAGGCGTGACTTGAGGTCGGCCTGCTCGTGCAGCCGTCGGTTCTCCAGGACCAGCTGGCGTTTCTCCAGTGCGCGGCGCAGGCTGCCCAGCAAATGTTGCGGTGTAAACGGCTTTTCCAGGAAGTCATAGGCGCCGTTGCGCATCGCTTCGACCGCCATTGGCACGTCTCCATGGCCGGTCAGCAGGATCACCGGCAGGTCCGGGTCATCCCCCTGCAGGCGTTCGAGCAGCTGCAGGCCACCCATGCCCGGCATGCGCACGTCGCTGATGATCACCCCGGCAAAATGCGCGGGCAGCTGGGCCAGGCAGTCTTCGGCACGGGCGAACAGTTGCACGCTGAAGCCCGACAGGCTTAGCCATTGCTCGACCGCCGTGCGGATGCTGGCTTCATCATCGACGACGATCACTGAATTCAACATACAGGCTCCAGGTCACGGGGCAGGGTCATGCTCAACCGGGCGCCGCCCGGCAGGTTCTCGGCGTGTAACTGGCCGCCAGCTTCGACGATGATGCCATAGGAAATCGCCAGGCCCAGGCCCAGGCCTTCACCTACCGGCTTGGTGGTGAAGAACGGGTCGAAGACCTTGGCCAGGTCAGCTTCGGCAATGCCGCCGCCGGAGTCCAGCACGCTGAGGCGCCACTGCCCATTATCCGGTTCGATGCGGACCTCCAGGCGCCTGTAGCGTTTGTCGGCCATGGCATCGAGGGCGTTGCGCAGCAGGTTGATCAATACCTGTTCGAGGCGGATGGCATCGCCCCGGACCCAGGCCGGGCGTGCCAGGTACAGGGCCACTTCGACTTCCTCACTGCGTATGCGAGTGTCCAGCAAGTGCAGGGCCTGGTCGACCACGGTGGCCAGGTCGAGGCGTTCACGCAGGCCGACCGGGCTGTTGCGGGCGAAGGTCTTCAGATGGCTGGTCAGGGCAGCCATGCGCGTGAGCATTTGCTCCAGCGGTTCGAGGGCCTTGCGCGCGTCGTCGTAACGGCCGTGGTCAAGCAACAGACGCAGGGTTTCCAGTTGCATGCGTTGGGTCGTCAGCGGCTGGTTGATCTCGTGGGCCATGGCCGCCGACATCTGCCCCAGCGCAGCCAGTTTGGCCGCTTGCACCAAGCCTTCCTGGGCGGTGCGCAGCTCGCGCGTACGTTCCTCGACCTGGCGCTTGAGCTCTTCGCGGCTGCGCTGGCGCAGGCGCGCCAGGCGCAGACGCTGGCTGACGAACAGCGCAGCGAACACCAGGCTCAGCCACACCGCTGCAGCACCCAGTGCAGCGTTGCGACCGGCAGCTTCGACCTGGGGGCTGCGCAGCAGGTGCAAGGTCCAGTCTTCGCCTTCCAGCGGCAGGCTCTCCCAAAGGAATTCGGCGCTGCCATCGGGGCTCTGCACCCGGCTCAGATGACTGTTGCTGGCGAAGCGAGTCAGCACCTGATGCTGAAGCGGCACCAGCGGCTGCTTGTCGTACTGGCGGGTTTCGGCCAGCTCGGCGCGGTCGGCGCCTGTGAGTGGCTTGAGTTGGCGGTAGCGCCAGCCTTCCTGGTTGGCGATGAAGGTGATGCCCCGGGCGTCACTGACCAGCAGGATGTCACTGCCCTGGCGCCATTCGCGTTCGAGCTCGGGGAACTCCAGCTTGACCACCATGGCGCCGAGGAAGCGCCCCTGTTCATCGCTGACCGCGCTGGCCAGGAAATAGCCCGGCACACCGCTGGTCACGCCAACCGCATAGAAGCGGCCACTGCCCTGGCTGCGGGCCTGCTTGAAGTAGGGACGAAAGCCATAATTGGAGCCAACGTAGGTGGTCGGCAGGCGCCAGTTGCTCGCGGCCACGGCCAGCCCGGTACGGTCGAGCAGCTCCAGGGTAGAAGAGTTGGCGGCGCCGTTGATGCGTTCGAGCTTGAGGTTGAGCGCGTGTTGCGTTTGCTCACTGACCGGGCCGCGCAAGGCCTCGATCAGTTCCGGGTCCAGTGCCAGCACGGCGGGCAGGGCGCGGTAGCGATCGATCAGGGTGTGCAGGGCGTTGGCGTACAGCACCAGTTGCTGGCTGGCGCGGCGGGCGTCGTCTTCCATGGCCTGGCGCTTGGCCTGGTGCATGGCCCAGCCGGCGCTGAGCACAGTGCCGAGTACGATGAGCAGGGTGATCAGCCCCAGACGCAGGGCGCGAAAGGACAAGGGCATGGGGCGGATCCGGATTCAGGGATATCAGGCCTGGCCTCTTCGCGGGCTTGCCCGCTGCCACAGGATACTCACAGCCCAATGGGCTCGTGCAGTACCTGTGGGAGCGGGCAAGCCCGCGAAAGGGCCGGTACAGGCAACCTTTCAGTTACAGCAGTTCGAAACTCTTTTGTTGCACCGCCTCGGAGTCCAGCCCAACCTGCACATTGAACTCGCCAGGCTCGGCCACTCGCTGTAGCTGGCCGTTGTAGAACTTCAGGTCGTCCTCGCTGATGCGGAAGGACAGGGTCCGCGATTCGCCGGCCTTGAGCATCAGCTTCTGGAAGTTCTTCAGCTCCTTGACCGGGCGGCTCATCGACCCCGAAACATCCTGCAGGTACAGCTGCACCACGGTCTCGCCGTCAAGCTTGCCGGTGTTCTTCACCGTCACCTTGGCCTCCAGGGTGTCGCCACGCTTGAGGTCCTTGCTCGACAGGGCCAGGCCCGACAGCTCGAAGCTGCTGTAGCTCAGGCCATAGCCGAACGGGTACAGCGGGCCGTTGGGTTCTTCGAAATACTGCGAGGTGTAGTTGCCTGGCTTGCCGGGGGTGTATGGGCGGCCGATGCGGGTGTGGTTGTAGTACATCGGGATTTGCCCGACCGAGCGCGGGAAGGTGATTGCCAGCTTGCCCGACGGGTTGTAATCGCCGAACAGCACGTCAGCGATGGCGTTGCCGCCTTCGGTGCCGGAGAACCAGGTTTCGAGGATGGCGTCGGCCTGTTCACGCTCCCAGCTGATCGACAGCGGGCGGCCGTTCATCAGCACCAGTACCAGCGGCTTGCCGGTGGCTTTCAGGGCCTTGATCAGCTCGCGCTGGCTGGCGGGGATTTCCAGGGTGGTTCGGCTCGACGACTCGTGGGACATGCCACGGGACTCACCGACCACGGCCACGACCACATCGGACTGCCTGGCAGCCTTGACCGCTTCATCGATCAGCACGGCCGCAGGGCGTGGGTCATCGACGATTTCCGGGGCATCGAAG
Organism: Pseudomonas sp. 382; assembly: GCF_002759075.1. Classification (NCBI taxonomy): domain Bacteria; kingdom Pseudomonadati; phylum Pseudomonadota; class Gammaproteobacteria; order Pseudomonadales; family Pseudomonadaceae; genus Pseudomonas; species Pseudomonas sp. 382. Next base: position 62,114 of record NZ_PEMX01000031.1, on the reverse strand, counting down.
TTGAGGAAGTTCAGGTAGTCGAGGATCGCCTTGTCGCCAGTGACGTTTGAGCCTTTGGCATACACAAGCTTCGCCTTGCCCTCGACGGCGCGGCGCAGGCCTTCGCGCACGGTGACCGAGTGCATCGGCTTGCCGTCGGCGGCCCAGCTGCCCATCATGTCGATCGGCGCATCGGCCAGCGGGCCGACCAATGCGATGGTACCGGCCTTTTTCAGCGGTAGCGTCTGGTTGCGGTTTTCCAGCAGCACCAGGCTGCGGCGTGCCACGTCGCGGGCGACGTCGCGGTGCAGACGGTCTTCGGCGTAGTAGTCTTTCAGGTCGGTTTCGGCCTTGCCGATGCGCACGTACGGGTCCTTGAACAGGCCCATGTCGTATTTGGCGCCGAGCACCTCGCGCACGGCCTGGTTCAACTCCTGCTGGGTCACTTCGCCGGACTTCAGCAGCCCTGGCAGTTCCTCGCCGTACAGGGTGTCGTTCATGCTCATGTCGATGCCGGCCTTGATCGCCAGCTTGGCAGCTTCGCGGCCGTCGCGGGCAACACCGTGGCGGATCAGCTCCTGGATGGCGCCGTGGTCGCTGATGGTCACGCCCTTGAAGCCCCATTGCTTGCGCAGCAGGTCGTTCATCAGCCAGGTGTTGGAAGTGGCTGGCACGCCGTTGATCGAGTTCAGCGCTACCATCACCCCGCCAGCACCGGCGTCGAGCGCGGCGCGGTAGGGCGGCAGGTAGTCGTTGTACATCTTCGGCAGGCTCATATCCACCGTGTTGTAGTCGCGCCCGCCTTCCACCGCGCCATACAGGGCGAAGTGCTTGACGATGGCCATGATGCTGTCGGCGTTGGCCGGGCTGCTGCCCTGGAACGAGCGGACCATTACCTGGCCGATCTTCGAGGTCAGGTAGGTATCTTCGCCGAAGCCTTCACTGGTACGGCCCCAGCGCGGGTCGCGGGCGGTGTCGACCATTGGCGCGAAGGTCATGTCCAGGGCGTCGGCCGACGCTTCGATGGCCGAGGTGCGGCCGACCTTGGCGATGGCATCCATGTCCCAGCTGGCGGCCAGGCCCAGGCCGATCGGGAAGATGGTGCGCTCGCCATGGATGGTGTCGTAGGCGAAGAACATCGGGATCTTCAGGCGGCTGCGCATGGCGGCGTCCTGCATCGGCCGGTTCTCGGGGGCGGTACGCGAGTTGAAGGTACCGCCGATGCGCCCGGCGGCGATTTCTTCGCGGATCTTGTCGCGGGGCATGTCCGGGCCGATGCTGATCAGGCGCAGCTGGCCGATCTTTTCGGCTTCGGTCATCTGGCTGATCAGATGATCGATGAACGCCTGCTTGTCCTGCAGGGGCGGGGCGGATGGGGCGGCAAGGGCCGCCTGGCTGGCAAGGCCCATGGCCAGGCCCAGCAAAGACAGTTTCATCATCAATTCCATTGTCGAGGCTTTGCCGTACCCAACGGATACGTGCATGGCCGAAGTTTTCAGGCGGCTATTGTTGTACGATTCGCCGGTAATTCATCCAGCAGCGGATTATGCCTGAATATGTCGGCTGCGGAGGAAGCCCCGAGTGCCGGGAAAACAACTATAAGAACGCTTGAGAGACCGAAGGCATGACGCCCCTCAACGAATACGAACGCCGCCAGGTGGCCGAAGCCATTGCCCGCGTCGAGCGGCGCACCGACGCGCAACTGGTAACCGTCCTGGCGCGACGAGCCGATGATTACGCCTACCTGCCGCTGTTCTGGGCTGCGGTGCTGGCGCTGGCCGTGCCTGGCCTGCTGCACTGGCTGCTGGGCTGGCCGGGCGTGCGTGGGCTGCTGGTAGCCAATGTGCTGTTGTTCATCGGTCTTTGCCTGTTGCTGCGTAGCCCTCGTGTGGCTGCGTGGCTGATTCCGGCCACCTTGCGCCGCTGGCGCGCCTCGAGCCTGGCGCGCCAGCAATTTCGAGAGCAGAACCTGGAGCGCACGGAGGGCGCCACGGGAGTACTGATCTTTGTCGCCGAGGCGGAGCGGCATGTGGAAATCCTCGTCGACCAGGGGATCGATCGCCATCTCGATGCGCAGGTCCGGGCGGCGATGGTTGCGCGTTTGGCCGAGCAGGTGCGCCAAGGGCGTACCTTGCAGGGTTTTGTCGAATGCATCGAAGCCTGCGGCGAACTGCTGTGCCAACAGGTGCCTCGCACCCATGCACGCAACGAACTGCCCAACCGTCTGGTGATTCTCGACTGAAGCGGCGGCTGCAGGGTGTAGAATGCGCGGCATTGCGCAACGCGCCCCTGCTATCCGAGGCACCCGTTTTCCATGTCCGCCAGTACTTCCGCTTCCCCCGCGCCGGATGCCCGCGCCCAGTTCCTCGACCTGCTGAGTGCCGCGCTGCACGGCAGCACCTTGGTCAAGCTGGTGCTGGCGCGCCATGTCGGTGCCGATCAGACCTTGCAGCGCATCATCGCCAAGCCTTTGCAGGTGAAGGGCAAGGCCCAGCTGTCCTTGGTCTACCGGCACCAGACCCGCGACATCACCCGCAACCTGCCGCTGGACCAGGCCCAGGCGCTGGTCGCCGAGTTGCTGCCGGCAAGCTTCCGCAACGCCCACCTGTTCGATGCAGACGGCGAAGTGCAGCTGACCTTCAGCAAGAAGGGCAAGCCGATGCTTCAGCGCCACGGCGCGCAGGCCCCCCGTGAAGCGGTTGCCAATAGCGGCCATGACCGCGAGAAAAAACGCTACCTGGAGCTGACGCGGCCGTTCCTGCGTGACCTGGGCGTGACCGATGCCCATGGTGCACTGATCCCGTCCATGTCGCGCAAGTGGAAACAGATCAACAAGTTCATCGAAGTCTTTGACCATGCCCTGGCCAACGCCCCGCTGGCGGCTGATCAGGCGCTGCGGGTAGCTGATTTCGGGTCGGGCAAGGGCTACCTGACCTTCGCCATGCATGACTACCTGCGCAATACCCTGTCCCGCCAGGCGCAGGTGACCGGGGTGGAATTGCGCCAGGACATGGTCGACCTGTGCAATGCCGCTGCGCAACGCCTGGAGCACCCGGGCCTGGAATTCCAGTGCGGCGACGTGCGCAGTGTGGTGCCCGAGGCCATCGAGGTGATGATTGCACTGCACGCCTGCGATATCGCCACTGACTACGCCATCCACACGGGTATCCGCTGCAACGCCGCGATCATCATGTGTTCGCCATGCTGCCACAAACAGATCCGCCCACAACTGCACAGCCCCGGGTTGCTGCAGCCAATGCTGCAATACGGCCTGCACCTGGGGCAGCAGGCCGAGATGCTCACCGACAGTTTGCGTGCGCTGTATCTGGAAGCCTGTGGCTACGAGACCAAGGTGTTCGAGTTCATCTCCCTGGAACACACCAACAAGAACAAGATGATTCTTGCAGTGAAGCGCCGGCAGGTGGGGGACAACGCAGCCTTGCTGGAGAAGATCGAACAGCTCAAGGCGTTTTACGGGGTGCAGGAGCATTGCCTGGAGACCCTGTTGCGGGCGGATAAGCTGATCTGATTACAGCTCGGGATATCTAGCGACGAGCTGCCGGTACTTCGATAGCGAGTTCTTCGAACCCCAACGGATGCGTGCTGGCATCGAAGAAGTGCAGCGCCGTCCCGGTCATATCCCCGAACCGTTCGACGAAGTGCTGCTTCTGGTTGATCACCGATGCCTCGCTCAACGGCCGTATGGCAATCGACAGGTGGGCCGGCCGCGCCTGGCGAATGGCTTCGACCAGGTGCTGGTCAGTACTGTCCAGGTGCTGCCCGAAAAGGCATAAACCCTGGCTTTCCTGTGCCAGTTGAGCCAAGCCCCACGCCAGGTAATCTGAGTTGCGAATGGCGCGCAGTTTCTCGTCGCTGCGGTCTTCGTTGATGAACAACGGTACTTCACCCGGAATGTTCACCGCAAAACCGTCCAGCAGCTCGGCGCTGTCGGCGCTGCGCTGGCGGGTGCTGCCGTCGGGCAGCTTGAGCAGGTGCAGGCCGCCGTGCAGGTGCAGCACACGGGTACCTTGGCTGCGGGTGCGGCGTACGTCGAAGAAACCCTGATCGTCGAACAGCGCGGCAAAGCCCTGAGGGTTGTGCTGCAGGGCCCATGGCAGGATCAGGTCGTAGTTGCTGGTGTAGACGCTGCGGTACTCGCGCAAGGCCTGGTTGATCGACGCCAAGGTGGCAGCGGGCACCAGCGGCCAGGGCAGGTGCAGGGTGCGAATGGCGTGGATCAGGCCTTCCTTGATCGAGTAATAGCGGTTCAGCGGCGCGGTGGAGTTGATGGCCAGGGCGGCGTTGGCGCGCACGGTGTGATTCAGGGTGCTCAGTACCGGCTCGAACAACTCGGTGCCCAGCGACTTGAACAAGGCCTGGTCGCTGATCGCCAGACCCTTCTTGCGCCCGGCGCGTTGGGCTTCCTCGTACAGCGAGAAGTAGCCGAACGGTTTCCACAGCGCACGACTGGCGCCGTTGCCCAGCAGCAGGGCTGGGCACGGGTGGCGCTGGTTGAGGTCTGGCCATGAGGCGAGGCGGGCGTCGAGAGCTGGCATGTGCGGTCCGTTCGGTGGCGCGGGAAACGGCGGGGACTTTAGCATGTCGTGCAAGGTGAGCGAGGGTTGGTGTTTGCATTGCCACCTTGTACTGCTTGTTCCGGCCTCTTCGCGGGTAAACCCGCTCCCGCGAAGAGGCCGGAACAAGCTGCACAAGACCCGCATGACGAAAGAGGGCTCCGGCTGCGCTGCAGTCCGCTTCTTTATTTAGCCACTGGCTCCTTGCGACTCCTGTTCCGCCAGACCCGATACGCGCGTATCCCTGCTCGCACCGAGCCGAACAGCAGCTTGTCTTCCATTTCCCGCGCCAGTCCCGAACGCACCAGCATGCGCAAAAAGGTGCCGCGTGCGCGGGCGATGGCGAAGTGGATGCCTTGTGCCGTCAGGGTGTCGCGCACTTCGCGCAGTGCGGCGATGCCGCTGACGTCGATGCTGCTCACCGCTTCCGCATCGAACAGCACTGCCTGAGGCTGGGCCTGGCTTTGCACCGCTTCGAGCAGGCGCATCTTGAAATAGTCGGCGTTGAAGAACAGGATCGCGTCGTCGAAGCGGTATACCACCAGGCCCGGTACGGTACGGGCGTCCTTGTGCTTGCGGATGTCGACCTGGCCTTCGGTGCCCGGCAGCCAGCCTAGTACGGCGTCGGTGGGCTGGTAGATGGTGTAGAGCAGGCGCAGGATCGCCAGGGTCACGGCAAACACGATGCCCGGCAGCACGCCCAGACCGAGCACGCCGACTGTGGTCAGCAGGCACAGCCAGAACTCGAAGCGGCTCAGGCGCCTGATGCTGCCCAGCGACCTGATGTCGATCAGGCCCCAGCCGGCCATCAGCAGCACGGCGCCCAGTACCGCCTGCGGGATCCACGCCATGGGTGCGGTGAAGAACAGCAGGATCAAGGCGATGACCAGTGCAGCGATGATGCCGACCAGCTGGCTCTTGCCGCCGACCATGTCATTGACTGCCGTGCGCGAGTCGGCGCCGCTGATGGCAAACCCTTGGGAGATGCCGGCGGCCAGGTTGCTCACGCCAAGGGCGACGAACTCGTGGTTGGCGTTGATCGCATAGCCGTGGCGTGCGGCGAAGCTGCGCGCGGTGAGCATCGCGCTGCAGAAGCTTACGGTGGCGATGCCCAGGGCATCGCGCAGCAGGCTCTTGGTTTCACCGAGGTTGCTGTGCGGCCAGGCAAGCGTGGGGATGCCGGACGGCACGGGCCCGAGAATGGCGACGCCAAAACGGTCGAGGCCGAGCAGGCCGACCAGCAATGTAAAGATCGCCACGGTCACCAGGGCCGCTGGCAGGCGCGGGTAGCGGCGCGGCAGCCAGACCAGCAGCGCCAGCCCGGCCAGGCCGATGGCCAGGGTCATCCAGTGGATCTCGTTCAGGCGCTGGAAGAAATTCACCACGCTGAGGATGAAGCCGTCACCCTCGATCTTGAACCCCACGACCTTCGACAGTTGCCCGGCAATCAGGCTCAGGCCGATGCCGTTGAGGTAACCGATCAGAATCGGCCGCGAGAAGAAGCTGGCGATGAACCCGGCGCGCGCCAGGCCGGCGACAATCAGCATCACCCCAACCAGCACGGTGACGATCACCGACAGTTCGGCAATGCGATGCGGGTCGCCCATGGCCAGTGGCGCCACGGCGCCCGCGATCATGGCGCAGGTGGCGGCGTCCGGGCCGACCATCAACTGCCGCGAGCTGCCGATCAGGGCATAGACCATCATTGGCAGCACGCAGGCATACAGGCCGTATTGCGGCGGCAGGCCGACGATCTGCGCGTAGGCGATGGCGATGGGGATCTGGATCGCGGCCACCGACAGCCCGGCCTGGAGGTCGGGCTGGAACCATTCACGACGGTAGTGCAGGAGGTTGGCAAGGCCGGGTAGCCAGCGGGACAGAAACATGCGTCGTCCTTTCGAAATGTTTCACGGTTCCATGAAGCATATGCGCCCCACGCCGTTTCGCTTGCATGCGAATTGAAGCGGAAGGTATCGAACGCGGCCATGGGCCATATCAATGAAAGGGCAGAAACGAAAAAAGGAGCCTTGGGCTCCTTTTGACAGCGATGACGTTGCTGAACGCCATGCGGGGAAATGCACGATGTGGAGCGGGTAGAGGGAATCGAACCCTCAACTAAAGCTTGGGAAGCTTTCGTTTTGCCACTAAACTATACCCGCGTCTGCGCTGGACTTTTTACCAGAACCCTCTCCGAATTAGAAGCCCACGTTATAAAAAAGCTTGTCGGCGCCCCGTGACCTGCGGGTGTCGGGGCGCCGATGCGCTCAGATGGCCAATGCATGCTGCCCCTGCTGGATGTATGCGTGACTGCGTTGACGGGCCTCGCGCATGGTCGGCTTGAGGAACCCGAGCATGGCGTTACGGGTGTCATCACAGGCTGCCTTGTGTTCCATGTCGAGGAAGTGGCCAGCATCGCGGATCACGCTGAACTGGCTGTTGCCTATATGCTTGCCGAATTCCCGTGCATCTTCGACCGTGGTGTATTCGTCGCGCTCACCGTTGATGAAAAGCACCGGGATGTCGATGTTGCGCGCGCCGTTCAACGCCCGTTGCAAGTCACGCTGCAGCACTTCGTTGATGTGGAAGTGCATCTGCGCGTACTCATGGCTGTCCAGGCCGCTGACATGCCGGTAATTGAAGCGCTTGAACAGTGATGGCAGGTACTTGCCGATGGTGTCGTTGACCAGGTTGCCGACCTGGTAGCGATCACAGGCGGCCAGATACTGGCAACCACGCTCAAGGTAGTCGCGCATCGGCTCGTTGATGATCGGCGAGAACGAGCTGACCACCGCCTTCTTCACCCGCCGCGGCTGGTGCGCCAGCGCCAGCAGCGTGCAGGCCCCGCCCCAGGAGAAGGACATGACGTGATCGCACTGGAAGCGATCGATCAGTTCGAGAAGGATCTGCGCCTCGTCCTCCTTGCTGATCAGCCGTTCCTGGCGGTTGTGTGGCTTGGACTTGCCGGCATAGGGCTGGTCGTACAGCACAACATTGAAATGCGGGTGCAGGTTGCGCACCGTCTGGGCAAACGAGGCGGTGGTGGCCAGCGACCCATTGATCAGGATGATCGTCTTTTCGGCCGCATCCGCGCGATAGAACTCCGTGTAAACCCGATACTGACCTTGGATATCAAGTACAGCGATTTCTGGCCTCATGTCATCGACTCCTGGCGCAAAAAGGGTAATCGCGTCACCTAGGGTGCACGTTCTTTATGACAGGTAGGCATTCGCCTGAATAAATCGGGGGGCCCTGTGTCGATCCTTGGCACATTTGTCGACGATATTGTTGTGGCGGGCAATTTGCCGTGCCCCAAGGCATCTGGGCTTCGGGTGGCCGGCAAAAGGTGTCATGAACGGCAGGCGTGACTGAGTGGTCACTCGCGGACTGACAAGCTAGGAGTCAAGCAGTGGCACAGCGATCCCGCAAGTGCCGTTTGCGCAAATTTGTGACTCGGGCCGCTCAGCGGTCGTATGGCGGTATTACGGCATTCGGACCGAAGCGATTTCGTCCGCTGTCAGAGCCCTGAATTGGCCAGGTTGCAGGCCCGGATCGAGCTGGATCGTGCCCATGCTTTCGCGATGCAGGCCAACCACTTTGTTGTCGAAATGGCCGAACATGCGCTTGATCTGGTGGTAGCGTCCTTCGACGATGGCCAGCCGTGCCTGACGCGGGCCAAGGATGTCGAGTCGGGCGGGCAGGGTGGTCAGGTCTTCGAAGGCGAAATAGAACCCTTCGCTGAACTTGGCAACATAGTGCGCGCCGATCTCGTCTTCGGTTACCACCAGGTAGTGCTTGGGCAGCTTGGTGGCCGGTTGGGTCAAGCGCCGCGACCACTGGCCGTCGTTGGTCAGGATCATCAGGCCGGTGGTGTTGAAGTCCAGGCGCCCGGCGATGTGCAGGTCCTCGCGCAATTCGCCGGGCAGCAGGTCGAGCACGGTGCGGTGCTGCGGGTCTTGCGTGGCGCTGACGCAGCCCGCGGGCTTGTGCAGCATCAGGTAACGTGCGGGGCGGCCGGCCTGCAGCAGTTGCCCGTCCACCTCCACGCGGCTGAATGCCCGGACCTCTGCCTTGGGGTCGCTGACCACTTCATGGTCCAGGCGCACCCGGCGCTGCACCAGCAGCAGGCGCACTTGCTGACGGTTGTAGCAGGGCAGGTTGGCGAGGAAGCGGTCGAGGCGCATGTAAGTATCTGACTCAAGGAGAACGTTGTGGGAGCGGCTTCAGCCGCGAACATCGGCAAAGCCGGTGCCAGGCAGCGTGTCGCCTGCTTCGCGGCTAAAGCCGCTGCCACAGGGATCGCGGCAACTCTTAATATCGAGCAAAACAGTCGGGCCCACTTGCAGTTTCAAGCTGGTCTTGCACGGCGGCGCAGCGTGGGCACAGGCAGGCCTTGTCGCGCAGTTCGGCAGGCAGGGCCTGGAGTACGGCGGGGTCGATGGTCACGCCATAGCACCAACAGGCCTGGGTGGCGCTGCGAGGGTCGGCCAGGCTGCACTGGTTGAGGGCACCGCAGGCGGGGCAGTGCTGGTTGTCATTCATGTCCGGTTCCGGGTGTTTCACTGCAGACGCGGTTGCGGCCGGCCTGCTTGGCACGATAAAGCGCACGGTCGGCGCGGGTCAGCAGGGCGTGCAGCGTATCACCGGGCTGCAAGGCGCTCAGGCCGATACTGGTGGTGAGGGGCAAAGGTTGGCCTTCGTAACTGAACGTGAATTGCTCGGTACGACGGCGGATCTTCTCTGCCACGTCGATGGCCTGCCGGCCCTCGGCCTCGCGCAGCAGCACGATGAATTCCTCACCGCCCCAGCGGCAGAGTATATCCGACTGCCGAAGGCTGCCCTGCAGCACGTTGGCAAACTGGCGCAGCACTTCGTCGCCGGCCAGGTGGCCATGGGTATCGTTGAGCACCTTGAAGTGATCGAGATCGATCAGCAAGGCGGCCAGCGGCGCGCAATCGCGCTGGGCCTCCTGCAGGGCCTGGGCGGCCAGCAGGTCGAAGCTGCGCCGGTTGGGCAGCCCGGTCAGGCTGTCGAGGGCCGCCAGCGCCTCGGTACTGGCTTGGTGGCGCCTGAGCATGCCATTGAGCAGCAACAGAACGACCAGGGTGATCATCGCGCAGATCACCAGGTTCAGGTACAGCGAGTGGCGAATAGGGTCCAGGGCTCCGGTCTCGCGCTTGTCGACCAGCAGGTACCAGCCCAGTTCAGGCAATTGCCGCACATTGAGGAAGTGGCTGTGGCCTTTGCTGTCCTTGTACTCGTGGCTGCCTTCGGTGGGGGTCGCACGCTGCGCCAGCAAATCGTTCAGGTCGGCATTGTCGGTCAAGGGCTGCCCGATCTTCAGGCCATGAAGGCCTCCCTCCGAGCCGGTCAGGATGACCTTGCCCGTGGCGTCGGTGAACAACACCGAGCGCTGGTAACGGCGCTGGTACTTGTCGATCAGCTTGACCACCGCGTTGACACTCAGGCCCACCCCGGTGGCGCCAATGAAGCGCTGCTGGTAGTCCAGCACCCGATAGTTGATGAACACCGTCAGGTTGTCCTGGTTGGCCATGTCCAGGTCGACGTTGATCTCGTACGGCGCGTTCAGCTCGCGCAAGCGGAAGTACCACGCGTCGCGCCAGGTGTCCGGTACCACCTGCTTGAGTATGCCCTTGGCCTGGTAATAGGTCAGGGTGCGGTCGGAGACGAAGAAGGAGGTGAAGGTGTCCTGCTTGCCCATGACCTCGCCAAGAAAGCGAGTGATGCGCTGGGTGTCCTGCTCACCCGCCAGTACCCAGTCGCGCAGAAAGGTATCCTGGGCCATCATCGAGGCGATCAGCACCGGGCGGATCAAGTCTTTCTGGATTTCCGAATAGACGGTATCGGAGGTGAGCGGCAGCTCGGTATTGATGATGCCGTCGCGGATTGTGCTGCGCGAGGCGAAATAGCTGATCAGCGATGTGGCGAGAAAGCCGCAGGTCAGCAACGACAGCAAGGCGAGGATCAGCGAGCGCTGTGAAAACAGGGCGGAGCGTGCGGGCATGATCTTCCCATATTGTGTGCCGGGGGGCTCATTCTATTGGGATGACAGGTAAATGACTGCATGTTTTTAAGGGTTATTTACACCTGTATCAATTTGTTGCTGAAATGGCACTGCACCTGAGTGCCGTTGTCTGATTCATTGTCGATGAACGCATTTGCGTCGACGCTCGCCAGCGCCGCTGTTCGAGCACCGCCAGCGGTCCAGGAGGCCGCCATGTCCTATCGAATTCTGTTGATCGCCCTGCTGGGTCTGATGACGTCCGCCTGTGCGCCCTACTATGAGGGCGGTGGCTATTCCCGTTCCGAATACTATTCGACCGATCGTTATGTCGCGCCGGGGTATTACCGCTATGACCGTTACTATGTGACGCCGCAGCCGCGCTATTACTACCAGCCGGCGCCCCGTTACTACCGGCCCGCACCGGCTCCCTATTACCGGCCGGGCCCGACGCCGGGGATGAACCAGTGGCATGGCAATCCACGCTACGACTACGGCAATCGCCAGCGCTACGACTATGGCCGTGATCGCGACCGCCATGACTATCGCGATGGCAGCCAGCGCTACCAACATGATCGCTGGCATTCGAACAACCGCGGGGATGACGACCGTCAGTCGGATCGTGGGCGCGGAAGGGACCATGACTGGCGCCGCTGACCGCCTCATGCCCCGAGGTCGGCCAACGGATGCCGACCTTCCCACACCTTGGCGAAATGCGCCTCGACCACCGCCGCTGGCACCTGCGCCACATCGGGCCAGTGCCAGCGTGGCTGGTTGTCCTTGTCCAGCAGGCGCGCGCGCACGCCTTCACTGAATTCCGGGTGTCGGCAGCAGTTGAGGCTCATGCTGTACTCCATCTGGAACACCTGGGCCAGTGACAGGTGCCGGGCACGCCGGATCTGTTCCCAGACCAGGTGCGCCGTCAGCGGGCAGCCTTCATGCAGCCGTTGGCCGGCCTCGGCCAGCAATGGATCAGGGTGATGCTTGAGGCTTGCCAAGGCGCGCCAGGCGGCAGCCGGGTCGGCCACATCCAGCAGCTCGTCGATCACCTGGCGCCTCGGCAGCCATTGCGCCGCTGGCAGTTCGGCCCAGGCACGATGCTGTTCGGCCTTGAGCAGGCTGTTCAACTGCAGGTCGGTCTGCTCCTGCCAGTTCAATTGCAGCAGCTCCTCGAGCAATGCCTCCTGCTGTTCCTCGCCGAAGAACCGATCAGCCAGGCCCAGGTCGAGTGCATCTCGGGCGTTGATCGGTGCGCCGGTCAGCCCGAGGAACAAGCCGAGCTTGCCGGGCAGGCGGGCGAGAAACCAGCTGGCTCCCACATCCGGGTAAAGGCCGATGCTGATTTCCGGCATGGCCAGGCGGCTGCTTGGGGTGACGATGCGTACATTGGCGCCCTGCAGCAGCCCCATGCCGCCGCCCAGCACATGCCCGTGGCCCCAGCACAGCAGCGGTTTCGGGTAGGTATGCAGGCGGTAATCCAGGTGGTATTCAGCGGCAAAGAAGGTCGCAGCCAGCGCAGGAACGCTGCCGGGGCGGGCCAGGCAGGCCTGGGCCAGCGCCCGCACATCGCCGCCGGCGCAAAAAGCCTTGGCACCATTGCCACGCAACAGCACACAGACGACCCCAGGGTCGCTGGCCCAACTGTGCAGCTGTTCGCCAAGCACTTCGATCATCGGCAGGTTGAGGGCATTGAGCGCCTTGGGGGCATCGAGTGTGGCGATGCCGATTCGGGCGCCATCGGCGCCGGTGAGTACCTCGCAATGAATGGCCATGGACTACCTCGCACAAGTCATCCCCCAAGTATGGCCCGCGTGGCCGATCATGCCGGTCGTCGGTCGGATCGATTGACAAGGGCAAATGGCTTACCTAGTGTCGCGCCATTGTTTACGGATGGCCCCATGACTGAAGACGATCGAATCAAACTCGAACCCAGCTGGAAGGCTGCACTGCGCGCCGAGTTCGACCAGCCCTACATGCAACAGCTGCGGGAGTTCCTGCGCCAGGAGTACGCTGCCGGCAAGGAAATCTATCCGCCGGGGCCGCTGATCTTCAATGCGCTCAACTCCACGCCGCTGGATCAGGTCAAGGTGGTGATCCTCGGCCAGGACCCGTATCACGGCCCGGGCCAGGCCCATGGTCTGTGCTTCTCGGTGCAGCCGGGCGTGCCGGCGCCACCCTCGCTGGTCAACATCTATAAAGAGCTGCAACGTGACCTGAACATCCCGATTGCCAGCCATGGCTACCTGCAGAGCTGGGCCGAGCAGGGCGTGCTGCTGCTCAACACGACCATGACCGTAGAGCGCGCCAATGCAGCCTCGCATGCGAAGAAGGGCTGGGAGTTGTTTACCGACCGGATCATCCAGGTGGTCAGCGAGCAGTGCCCGAACGTGGTGTTCCTTTTGTGGGGCGCGCATGCCCAGAGCAAGCAGAAGCTGATCGATGGCACCAGGCACCTGGTGCTCAAGTCGGTGCACCCGTCGCCGCTGTCGGCCTATCGCGGGTTCCTCGGCTGCGGACACTTCAGCCGCACCAACAGCTTCCTCGAACAGCGTGGCATGGCGCCCATCAACTGGGCGTTGCCGCCACTCTGAAACCGCGTCGCCTTCTTCGCGGGCAAGCCCGCTCCCACAGGGATAGCGCGGACCTCAAGGACTGTGCAGTCCCTGTGGAAGCGGGCTTGCCCCGCGAAGCAGGCGACGCGATTACTGAGTGTTGGTGTTCCAAAGTCTGAACAACGGCTCGGCCAGAAACAGCACCAGGATCAACCGCACCACCTGCAGCGCCGTCACCAGCGGCACCGACAGCTGCAGGGTCTCGGCCGTCAGGCTCATCTCGGCGATGCCGCCCGGCATCATCCCCAGGGTCAGCGAACGCAGGTCCAGTTCGGTCAGCACGCTCAATCCCCACGCTGCGCTGCCGGCAATCGCCATGCACAGCGCCGTGGCCAGCAGTGTGCGGGCGAGGAAGGAGGGGGCGCGGCGGAAGAACGCACGGTTGAAATGGCAGGCCAGGCCGCTGCCGATCAGCCACTGGCCGATCTGGCTGGCACCGTTGGGCAAGCCGATCTGCAGGTTGCCTGCCAGGCTTACCGACGCGGCGACCAGCAACGGCCCGAACAGCCAAGGGTTGGGCTGGCGCAGGCGCTGCCAGGCGAAGCCCAGCGCCACGCCCAGTGGCACGATCAGCGCCAGCCAGCCCCAACTGACACTGCCAGCGTGATTCAGCGGCACACCGTCACCCAGCAGGTACTTGAACAGCGCCGGCACGCACAGCACCACGGCCAGCACGCGCAGGCTCTGCGCCGCCGCGACCTGGCTGAGCACCGCGCCATTGCGAGCGCCAAGATTGACCATCTCCCCCGAGCCACCGGGCATGCTGGCAAAGAACGCCGTGGCGCGGTCTTCACCGGTGCGCCGCAGCAGCCAAACGCTGATCACGCTGGAAAGCGTGGTAAACAGTGCGCCGAAGAAGATCAGCGCGAAGTGGCTGGCGACCTGCTCGATCACCGCCGGGGTGAAGTGCAGGCCGATCCCGATACCGATGATGCATTGCCCACACTTGCGGCCATTGGGGATTTCCGACAGCTGCCAGGGCGTCAGGCAGCGCACCAGGATGATCGCCAGCAACGCACCGACCATCCACGGCAAAGGCCAGCCGACCTTGCTGGCGGCAAAACCGCCAGCAAGGCCGACCAGCCCGGTTGCGACAAACAGCGGCAGTGAGCGATCAGGCATCCGCCATGGCCTGGCGCTGCAGGCTGCGCTTGCGCCAGATGCGCAGCAGCGGCAGGGTCAGCATGCAGATCGTCAGCACCCACACCGACAGGCTGATCGGGCTCGACCAGAGGATGCCCAGCTCACCGTTGGAAATCGACAGCGCCCGGCGCAGGTTCTGCTCCATGAGCCCGCCGAGGATGAAGCCGAGCAGGATCGGCGACAGCGGGAAGTCCAGCTTGCGCAGGATGTAGCCCATGATGCCGATGCCGACCATCAGGAACAGGTCGAAGGTGGTGGCATGCACGGCGTACACGCCGATCGCGGTGATGATCGCGATCACCGGCACCAGCGCCCAGTTCGGCACGGCAAGGATGCGGGTGAAGATGCGGATCATCGGGATGTTCAGGATCACCAGCATGATGTTGGCGATGAACAGCGAGGCGATCAGGCCCCAGACGATGTCTGGCTGCTGTTCGAACAGCAGCGGGCCCGGGGTGATGTTGTACAGGGTCAGCGCGCCGATCATCACCGCCGTCGTGCCCGAACCTGGAACGCCGAGGGTCAGCATCGGCACCAGGGCGCCGCAGCAGGATGCACCGATGGCGGTTTCCGGGGCTGCCAGGCCGCGGGCGTCGCCTTTGCCGAACTTGCCCTTTTCTCCGGCGATGCGTTTCTCGGTCATGTAGGCCACGGCGCTGGCCAGGGTCGCGCCGGCACCCGGCAGCACACCCATGATGAAGCCCAGCAGACCGCAACGGATGTTGACCACGAACACCGAGGCCGCTTCCTTGAAGTTGAACAGCATGCGCCCGGTGGCTTTCACCGCCTGGTGGCCATGGTGGGTCTTCTCCAGCAGCAAGAGGATCTCGCTGATGGAGAACAGGCCCAGCACCAGCACCACGAACTGGATACCGTCGGCCAGGTGTACGCTGTCACCCGTGAAGCGGTACACGCCGCTGTTGGCATCGATGCCGACCGCTGACAGGAACAGGCCGATCAGGGCGGCTATGAAGGTCTTCAGTGGCTTGTCACCGGCCATGCCGCCGAGGGCGACGATGGCGAACACCATCAGCACGAAGTATTCCGCAGGGCCGAAGGCAATCGCCCATTTCGCCAGCAGCGGGGCGAACAGCACCATGCCGCAGGTGGCGATCAGCGCACCGATGAACGAACTCCATGCCGACAGCGACAAGGCCACGCCAGCCAGGCCCTGGCGCGCCATCGGGTAACCATCGAGGGTGGTCATCACGGTCGAGGCTTCGCCTGGAATGTTCAGCAGGATCGAGCTGATCCGGCCGCCGTATTCGCAACCCAGGTACACCGCGGCCAGCAGGATCAGCGCCGACTCCGGCGGCAGGCCCAGGGCAAAGGCGATCGGGATCAGCAGGGCCACGCCATTGATCGGGCCCAGGCCCGGCAGCAGGCCGACCACGGTGCCAATCAGCGTGCCCGACAGGGCGGTGACCAGGTTGTAAGGGGACAGGGCGACGCCGAAGCCCTGGCCCAGGTAGCTCAAGGTATCCATGTGTCAGTTCTCCAGTACGCTCAGCAGGCCGAGGGGCAGGGGTACGTCCATGACGCGGTCGAACAGCCAGTAGAGGAACACGCTCATGCCCACCACCACGAGGGTGCTGTTCAACCAGCGGCCGCCATACAGGCGCGCCATGGGGATGCCGACCAGGATGGCGCTGAGGATGAAGCCCAGGGCTTCAAAGGTGGCGGCGAAGATGATCAGCAGGCCGACGCAGGCGGTGATCTTGATCAGGGTTTCGCGGTCGAGCGCCGGCTCGTCGTCCTTGCGCACGATAGGCGTGGGGCGGATGGCCAGGTACAGCAAGCCCAGGCTCATCAGGCCGAGCATCAGCAACGGGTAGGCGCGTGGCCCCACCGGTTCGTAGGAAAACGCGGCCTGGTAAGGCCAGGCCATCACGGCCAGGGCGGCGCACACCGCCAGCAGGGCCAGGGCGAAGATGCGTTGCAGGATCATGAAGGAATCCTCGTTGTTATCGACGAGACGCGGAGCCTTTGTGGCAGCGGCCTTGTGTCGCGAAAGGGCCGCGTAGCGGCCCCAGGATTTCAGCGGCGCTGCGCATATTGCCGGGGCTGCTGCGCAGCCCTTTCGCGACACAAGGCCGCTCCCACAAAGAGCGGACCGCGCATGGGGCTTACTGGATCAGGCCGAATTCCTTGGCCAGTGCCTTGTACTCAGTCACCTGCTTCTTCACATAGCCGTCCAGCTCCGCACCGGTCATGGCGAACGGGAACAGCTCGCGCTGGTCACGCAGCTTGGCGAAGTCTTCCGATGCCAGCATCTTGTCGAACGAGTCTTTCCACCAGGCGTAGTCTTCGTCGCTCACCTTCGGCCCCAGGTAGAAACCGCGCACCACCGGCCAGACGATGTCGTAGCCCTGTTCCTTGGCGGTGGGGATATCTTTCATCTCCGGCTCGTCCAGGCGATGTTCCGAGAACACCGCGAGGATGCGCATGTTGCCGCTCTGGATGTGCGGCATGGAGTCGGAGATGTCGGTAGAGCCGACCTGGATATGCCCACCCAGCAGCGCGGTGGCGATTTCGCCGCCGCCTTCCAGGGCCACGTAGCGCAGGTCGCGCGGGTTGATGCCAGCGGCCTTGGCGATGAGTGCGGTCTGCATCCAGTCCTGGCTGCCGACGGTGCCGCCGGAGCCGATCACCACCTTGCTCGGGTCCTTCTTCAGTGCCGCGACCAGGTCGTCGAGGGTCTTGTAGGGCGAATCACTCTTCACCGCGATGGCGCCATAGCTGGTGCCGACTGCGGCCAACCACTTCACCGCGTTCTCGTCGAAGCGGCCGAACTTGCCTTGGGCCAGGTTCAGCAGCGAACCACTGGACCAGGCCACCAGAGTGCCAGCGTCGGCCGGGCGCTGGGCAACCACGGCGTTGTAGGCGACTGCACCGACACCGCCAGGCATGTAGGTCACGCGCATCGGCTTGCTGAGGATCTTCTCCTCCACCAGGGCGCTCTGCACCAGTTTGCAGGTCAGGTCGAAGCCACCGCCGGGCGAGGCCGGGGCGATGCATTCAGGGCGTTTCGGTTCGGCGGCGAGGGCATTGCCGGCCAACAGCAGGCAGCCGGTGGCGAGGACGAGGCGGCGCAGTGAAAAGGTCATCGAATGTCTCCGTGAGCGTTTTTGTTTTGGGTTACCGCATGGGTTACCAGAGCGCTACGCTGTAGCTCACCAGCAGCCGCACTTCGTCCGCATCGCGAGCGAAGTTGGAGCGGAAGGTGGCGTTGCGCAGGCGCACGGCGACGTTCTTCAACGGGCCGCTTTGTACCACGTACTTCAGTTCGGTGTTGCGTTCCCACTCCTTGCCCTCGCCACCGGCGGCACGGCTGACGTTGTCGCCGTTGATGTAGCGGGTCATGAAGGTCAGGCCGGGGACGCCGAGGGCGGCGAAGTTGTAGTCGTAGCGCGCTTGCCACGAGCGCTCGTCGGCACCGGCAAAGTCGTTGATCTGGACGAAGTTGACCAGGTATGGATCGGCGCCATCGACGTAGGGGAAGGCGCTGTCGCCGGAAAGCTGCTGCCAGGCCGCGCTGACCTTGTGCCCGCCCAGGCTGTAGCTGAGCATGGTGTTGAAGGTGGTGTTGTCGATGCGCCCGGCCTTGGCCGCGCCGGCATCGTCGCTGATCGCCAGGCGCACGTCGGCGCCGAAGGTGCCCGGGCCCCACGGCTGGGTGGCAAGCATGCCGATGAAGTGCTGGCGATAGATGTCGTCGAGCTGGGCGAAGTGGTAGCTGCCGGTGATGCGATCGGTGAACTTGTAGTCCAGGCCGGCCAGGTCGAGGTTGTCGGCGCTGAACGTGCCACCGAAGCGGCCGTTCTTGTTGTTGAGGGCCAGGTCTTCCCAGTTGGTGTCGTTGCGGTCCTTGGCCTTGTCCAGGCGCCCGCCGGTGAAGGTCAGGCCCTTGATCTCCTGGGAGGTCAGCAGGCCGCCCTCGAAGGTCTGCGGCAGGATGCGCCCGTCGTTGGGCTGCAGGGTCGGCAGTTCCGGGATCAGGGTGCCGATCTTCAGTTCGGTCTTCGACACTTTGACCTTGCCGGTCAGGCCGAGCTTGGAATACTCGTCGGCAGCCTTGCCGTCATCGTGGGTCGGCAGCAGGCCGGTGCCGGTGCGGTCGGGGCTGGAGTCGAGCTTGATGCCCATCATGCCCAGCGCATCCAGGCCAAAGCCCACGGTGCCATCGGTATAGCCGGACTCGAAGTTGAGCATGAAGCCCTGGGCCCACTCGTCGCGCTTGGATTGCTGCGCGCTGGTGCCATCGCGGAAGTCGCGGTTGAAGTACATGTTGCGGGTTTCGAAGGTCGCCGTGCTGTCTTCGAAGAAGGCGGCCTGGCTCAGCGGGGCGACACCGGCAAGTGCAAGGGCGCAGGCGATGGCAGAAGGACGTGCGGACAGGTAACGGCTAGGCGCGAACGCCTGAGGCTGCGATGACAGCATCGGGATGACTCCGTTTTTTTGTTCTTATTCGTTGCACCTTGCTGGTGCTTTTTTTCGGCGCGTGGGGCGACCGTGGTGCGATGCTAGGTAATGAACCTTTCGCTAACCTTTCAGCGTGAAAGGTTTGTTCCGAGGGGCTTCACAGGCTTGCCGACAGCGGTACACTCCGCGCCACCGCCCCACCCGAGCAGGGAGAATCCGATGCGTGTGCTGTTGGTCGAAGACCATCTGCAACTGGCCGAAAGCGTGGCCCAGGCCCTGAAGAGCCAAGGCCTGACCGTGGATGTATTGCACGATGGCGTAGCTGCCGACCTGGCCTTGGCCAGCGAGGAATATGCCGTTGCCGTGCTCGACGTGGGCCTGCCGCGGATGGACGGTTTCGAGGTGCTGGCGCGCCTGCGCGGTCGTGGCAAGACCTTGCCGGTGCTGATGCTCACCGCGCGCAGCGATGTGAAGGACCGTGTGCATGGCCTGAACCTTGGCGCCGATGATTACCTGGCCAAGCCTTTTGAACTGACCGAACTTGAAGCCCGGGTAAAGGCGCTGCTCAGGCGCAGTGTGCTGGGCGGCGAACGCCAGCAGCGCTGCGGGCCGCTGGTCTATGACCTGGACACCCGGCGCTTCAGCCTCGGCGAGGACAACCTGACCCTGACCTCGCGCGAACAGAGCGTGCTGGAGGCTCTGATCGCCCGCCCGGGCCGGGTGATGAGCAAGGAACAGCTGGCCGCCCAGGTATTCGGCCTGGATGAAGAAGCAAGCCCTGATGCCATCGAAATCTACATCCATCGCCTGCGCAAGAAACTCGATGGCCACTCGGTCGCCATCGTCACCTTCCGTGGCCTGGGTTACCTGCTCGAGCACCGCGATGCGTGACAACGGCAGCTTGCGCGGGCGGCTGCTGGGCAACCTGGCACTGCTGCTGGTGGTACTGATGCTGGCCAGCGGCCTTAGCGCCTACTGGAACGGTCGCGAAGCAGCCGATACCGCGTATGACCGCACCTTGCTGGCTTCGGCGCGGACCATCGCTGCCGGGCTGTCCCAGCGGGACGGCAGCCTGAGCGCCGATGTGCCCTATGTGGCGCTGGACACCTTCGCCTACGACAGCGCCGGGCGTATCTACTATCAGGTTCTGGACATCAATCAGAAGCTGATTTCCGGTTATGAGCACTTGCCGCCACCGCCGCCCGGCACGCCGCGCACTGACGACTATCCGGCGCTGGCGCGCTTCTACGACGCCACCTATCTTGGCCAGGATGTGCGAGTGGTCAGCCTGCTGAAGGCGGTGAGCGAGCCGAACATGAACGGCATGGCGGAAATCCGCGTGGCCGAGACCGAAGAGGCGCGGGTGCGCATGGCCCGTGGGTTGATGGCCGATACCCTGCTGCGTCTGGGTATGCTGGCGCTGGGCGCGCTGGTCATGGTGGGGTTCGCGGTCAGCGCGGCACTTCGCCCGCTGGAGCGCCTGCGTACGGCGGTAGAGGAGCGTCAGCCGGATGACCTACGGGCGTTGCCGGTGGTCCAGGTGCAACGTGAACTCGGCCCACTGGTGCGCGCCTTGAATCACTTCACCGAACGATTGCGCGGGCAGTTCGAACGCCAGGCGCAATTCATTGCCGAGGCTGCCCACGAACTGCGCACACCGCTGGCGGCACTGAAGGCGCGAGTCGAGCTGGGGTTGCGTTCGCAGCAGCCCGAAGAATGGCGGCAGACCCTGGAGTCGGCTGCACAAGGCACTGATCGCCTGACTCATCTGGCCAATCAGTTACTGTCGCTGGCGCGGGTCGAGAACGGTGCCCGGGCGATTGCCGAAGGCGGTGCCCAGCGCCTGGATCTGAGCCAGCTGGCCCGTGAACTGGGCATGGCCATGGCGCCACTGGCCTACAACCGGGGCGTCGCCTTGGCCCTGGAGGCCGAGGCGCCGGTGTGGTTGAAGGGCGAGCCGACGCTGCTCAACGAGCTGCTCAGCAACCTGGTGGACAATGCGCTGGCGCATACCCCGACGGGCGGCAATGTGATCCTGCGGGTGCTGGCGCCGGCAGTGCTGGAGGTCGAGGATGATGGGCCGGGGATTCCCGAAGCAGAGCGTGAGCGGGTGTTCGAGCGTTTCTATCGCAGGGGCGTGCAGGGCAGTGGGCTGGGGTTGGCCATCGTCGGTGAAATCTGCAGGGCGCACCTGGCGCAGATCAGCCTGCATGATGGCGAGAAGGGCGGGTTGAAAGTGCGGGTGAGTTTTATTGCCGACTGATGGGTTGCCTGTGCCGGCCCCTTCGCGGGCATGCCCGCGAGGAGGCCGGCGCAGGCAAAACAAGTCAGCGCAACATGCTCCGCGCTTCCAGCAACTCGGCAACCTCCAGTTCGGTGCCAAACGGCAGCCCAAGATGGCGATAAGCAGGCAACGCCGCCAACGGCCGGCTGCGCGCGCGCTGGCTCAGGCACTTGGCGATCTGCACCACATCGATGTAGTCAACCTTGTCGGTGCGCCGGTCCAGGTCCTGGACCTGGCTCGGCAGGTTGACCAGCTGCTCGGGAAACTCCCACGAAGAGAGGATCTTGTCGCCCAGTACTGGCTGGATCTGCTCGATCACATAATTCAGGCAGACCGGGTCGGAAAGCAGCTCGTTGTGTTCTTCGGCGTAGATCAGCACTGGTAGTGCACCGATCTGGTTGACCAGCCCACCGAGTGTTGCCTGGTCGGGTTTCAGTTGGGTGAAACGGCGGCAAATTTCGTAGCTGATGCCGGCAACTTCAAGGCTGTTCGACCAGATATCGCGCAGCTTCTGTTCAACTGCCGGCGAGCGGGCATGGAAGATCTGTTCGATCACCAGGCCGATGGCCAGGTTGCAGCTGTAGTTGATGCCCATGCGGGTGATGGCCGTGTGCAAGTCGGTGACTTCGACCGCGGCACGCAACAGCGGGCTGTTGACCACCTTGATCAGGCGCGCCGACAGGGCGGCATCACGGCCGATCACCTTGCTCAGGGCTGCAACGCTGATCTCGCTGTCTTCGGCGGCCTCGCGAATGCTCAGGGCTACCTCGGGCAGGGTTGGCAGGACCAGGTCATCGTTATCGATGGCAGCCAGCAACTGCGCTTGAACCATCTCGGCCAGCTTGTTCATGAACGTCTCAACGGCAAGGGTGGTGCACTGTTCAGCGCTGGATTTCCTGATCGCGGTCCAGCTCGTACGGCAGGCTCAACACCTGCAGGCTGGGGCCTTCGAGGCTGCCCAGGTGCAGGTTGTCGTCCTCTACCGACTCGGCGCTGAGCACCGCTAGCAGCTCGCAACCCTGCCCTGTGCTGGCGGCCAGCACGACCTCGCCAACTGACGAGCCATGGGTCGGCGAGAAGATTTCCGTTCCCGGAGCGGGAATAGCCTGCTGCTCGAGTGCCAGCCGGTACTGGCGGCGCTTGAGCTTGCCCAGGTACTGCATGCGCGCGACGATTTCCTGGCCGGTGTAGCAGCCTTTCTTGAAACTCACGCCATCAACGGCCTGCAGGTTGATCATCTGCGGGATGAACAGCTCACGGGTCGGGCCCGTGACCTGGCCGATACCGGCGCGCACTTGCCCGAGCAGCCAGTCGTTGAGGCTGCCTTGCGGCAATGCGGCTGCCAGTTGTTGGCGAACGCTGTCGGCCTGGGCTACCGGTACCCAAAGTTCGGCACGGTCGGCGGAGACTGCAATAGCGATCAGGCCATCATGGCGAACGGTGCTGCCCGGCGCTGGCGGGAGGTCCAGGCCCAGTGCCTGCAGCGCGGCGCTGCCACCTTGCAGGCCGAAGCGTGCCCAGGCTGCGCTCTCATCAGTGAGCGTGGCCTTGGAAAAGACGGCGTACTTCTTCAGGTCTGCCAGTTGAGGCTCCAGCAACTCGCTGGCCATGGCCAGCAGGTAACCGTTGCCCTCGGGCAGGATGCGGAAGCTGGACTGCATGCGCCCCTTGACCATGCAGCGCGCGCCAAGGCTGGCGTGCTCCAGGCTGAGGTAGTTGATGTTGCAGGTCAGCTGGCCCTGCAGGAACTTGCCGGCGTCGGAGCCGCGGACGGCGAGGATGCCCTCGTGGGACAGGGGGCTGAAGAAAGCGGAATCGGCCATGGGTCATCGCGGTGGCTAAAGACTGGGGGCCATCATAGAACGCCAGTAACAAAATAGGTAGGTGACTAGACCAACGCCCTGTGCCGCTTCGTTCACTGCGCGGTATACTGCGCGACCATTCGAGGAGGGCCCCATGGTCGAACAAACTGAACTCAACCGGCTTTTCTGGCACAGCCGCCGCGGCATGCTGGAACTGGACGTACTGCTGGTGCCATTCACCCAGGAGGTCTACCCGACCCTGAGCGAAGCCGACCGCGAACTTTATGTCCGCCTGTTGAGCTGTGAAGATCAGGACATGTTCGGCTGGTTCATGGAGCGCACCGAGTCGGAAGACCCGGAGCTGCAGCGCATGGTCCGCATCATTCTGGATCGTGTCCAGCCCAAGTGAGTGTTTCCAGTGCCGTTGGCAGGGCTCACGCCTGCTGCTGGCGGCCTACCTGGGTTGCCAGGGGCTGGCGCTACTGGTCTTGTGGCTGAGCGCGCTGCCCTGGTGGCTCGGCTTTTGTATGCTTGCTGCTTGTATCGCCCACGCTCGCTAGGTGATTCCCCTGCGCATCCTGCTGACTGATCCCCGTGCCGTTACCGGTTTGCGCCGCGATGCGACGGGCTGGCAGGTCTTCAGCCGGGCGCTGGGCTGGCAGCCGGTGGCCTTGGCTCGGGACAGCGTGGCGCTGCCGGGGCTGGTGGTGTTGCGGTTCGTCAGGGCAGGGCACTGGCTTGGCGAGAGCCAGTGCGTGCCACGGGATGCCTTGGATGCTGACCAGCACCGACGTTTGCGAGTGAGGCTGAAGTTCAGCCGGCGCAGGTTCGCTGCCTTGTTCAGGCCGGGCTGAGGATGGTGTCCTTGGCCTCGGGCAGCATCCCCGGATAATCCAGGGTGTAATGCAGCCCGCGGCTTTCCTTGCGCTGCATTGCCGAGCGAATCATCAGCTCGGCTACCTGAGCCAGGTTGCGCAGTTCGATCAGGTCGCGGCTGACCTTGTAGTTGCTGTAGAACTCGTCGATCTCGTCGAGCAGCAGGCGAACCCGGTGCTCGGCGCGCTGCAGGCGTTTGCTGGTGCGCACGATACCCACGTAGTCCCACATGAAGCGCCGCAGCTCGTCCCAGTTGTGCGCGATGATCACGTCTTCGTCGGAGTCGGTGACCTGGCTGGCATCCCAGCAGGGCAGGGCTCTGGGCATGTCGATCTGATCCAGATGCGCCTCGATGTCCGCCGCTGCGGCACGGCCATAGACAAAGCACTCCAGCAACGAGTTGCTGGCCATGCGGTTGGCACCATGCAGGCCGGTGAAGCTGGTTTCGCCGATGGCGTACAGGCCAGGGACATCGGTGTGGCCACGATCATCGACCATGACTCCGCCACAGGTGTAATGGGCCGCAGGAACCACCGGGATCGGCTGACGGGTGATGTCGATGCCGAAGCCCAGGCAGCGCTCATATACGGTGGGGAAGTGGCCCTTGATGAAATCGGCCGGCTTGTGGGTGATGTCCAGGTAGACACAGTCGACGCCCAGCCGCTTCATTTCGTGGTCGATGGCGCGGGCGACGATATCGCGCGGTGCCAGTTCTTCACGCGGGTCGAAGCGCGGCATGAAACGCTCGCCATTGGGCAGGCGCAACAGCGCACCTTCGCCACGCAAGGCTTCGGTGATCAGAAAGCTCTTGGCCTGGGGGTGGTACAGGCAGGTCGGGTGGAACTGGTTGAACTCCAGGTTCGCCACCCGACAGCCGGCGCGCCAGGCCATGGCAATGCCATCGCCGCAGGCGCCGTCAGGGTTGCTGGTATAAAGGTAGACCTTGGCTGCGCCCCCCGTGGCAAGCACGGTGAAGCGCGCTCCGAAGGTGTCGACCTCTCCGTTGCTGCGGTTCAGTACGTAAGCCCCCAGGCATCGGTCACCCGCCAGCCCCAGGCGGCGCTCGGTGATCAGGTCGACCGCCACGCGTTGCTCCAGCAGCTCGATGTTCGGGCGCTTGCGGGCTTGCTCCAGCAGCGTGGTGAAAATCGCCGCGCCGGTGGCGTCGGCAGCATGGATGATGCGTCGGTGGCTGTGGCCGCCTTCACGGGTCAAGTGGAATTCGAAACCGCCATCATCGACGCTGTAGTGTTCGTCTCGGGTAAACGGTACACCTTGCTCGATCAGCCACTCGATGGCTTCGCGGCTGTGCTCGACGGTAAAGCGCACAGCCTCTTCGTGGCACAGACCACCACCGGCATTGAGTGTATCTTCGACATGCGACTGCACGGTGTCGGTGTCATCGAGTACGGCGGCGACCCCACCCTGGGCCCAGAAGGTCGAGCCGTTGGCCAGGTCGCCCTTGCTCAGCACGGCAATGCGCAGATGGCCGGGGAGGTTCAGTGCCAGGCTGAGACCGGCTGCGCCGCTGCCGATCACCAGGACATCATGTTGGAATTGTTGGCTCATGTCGGGACACTAGTAATCTTTGGAAAGGGCGCGGCACAATAGTCACGTGCAGATGGCAATGTGAAACTATCGTGAATGCTGGCCGGGGTGCCTTTATAGCAGCCTGCGGTAGCCAATTTCCATGCCACTACGGACGTTGCGTCAATCTTTGTGGGAACTTTCCGATACGGCCGGAAATCCTATGAAGGCTGCCCGCACGCCATAATTTGCCGCGGCGACGCGGGCGGCAGCTCTATACGGGCTGACACCTGCGTATTCGAATCCTGATTATCGACGCAGCGGGCCGTGACCGTGCCGCGTCTTCCGTGCGAGCCGACCAAGGGCCGCAGGAAACTTGCTTGGAGGGGAGAACTTTTGCGCAAAGCCCGAGTCTATGGTTGCAAGCCTGAACAAAGGCTGTGGCAACGCTCCTTCGAGTTCACTGAGGAGTGTTCATGCTAACCCAGGAAGAGGATCAGCAGCTTGTCGAGCGCGTGCAGCGCGGAGACAGGCGAGCGTTCGATCTGTTGGTGCTGAAGTATCAGCACAAGATTCTAGGGTTGATCGTGCGGTTCGTTCACGACACCCACGAGGCCCAGGATGTGGCGCAGGAAGCCTTTATCAAGGCCTACCGTGCGCTTGGCAATTTTCGCGGTGACAGTGCGTTTTATACCTGGCTGTACCGCATCGCCATCAACACGGCGAAGAACTACCTGGTGTCCCGTGGAAGACGGCCACCAGACAGCGATGTGAGCTCCGAGGATGCGGAGTTTTACGACGGCGATCATGGTCTCAAGGATCTCGAGTCCCCAGAGCGCTCGTTGTTGCGGGATGAAATCGAAGGCACTGTCCATCGCACCATCCAGCAACTGCCCGAAGATTTGCGCACGGCATTGACCCTGCGTGAATTCGACGGGTTGAGTTACGAAGACATTGCCAGCGTCATGCAATGTCCGGTGGGTACCGTGCGCTCTCGAATCTTCCGCGCTCGGGAGGCCATAGACAAAGCCCTGCAGCCGTTGTTGCAGGAAACCTGAGACAGCGGCGACAGCCAAGAGAGGAACCGCCATGAGTCGTGAAGCTTTGCAGGAATCGCTGTCCGCGGTTATGGATAACGAAGCGGACGAACTGGAATTACGCCGGGTGTTGAATGCCGTCGACGATTCCGAAACCCGTGCCACCTGGTCGCGTTACCAGGTAGCCCGCGCAGCGATGCACAAGGAGCTGTTGCTGCCAAACCTGGATATCGCCTCGGCGGTCTCCGCCGCGCTGGCTGACGAAGCCGTGCCGGCCAAGGTCAAGCAGGGCCCATGGCGTAGCATTGGCCGCCTGGCCGTCGCTGCGTCGGTCACCGTAGCGGTGCTGGCGGGTGTGCGCATGTACAACCAGGACGAGATCACCGGCGCCGAGCTGGCTGCCCAGCAGCCTGCGCAGCAAGGCCTGAGCATGCCACAAAGTCAGGGCCCGGCTGTTTTGGCAGGCTATAGTGAAAGCAGTGAGCAACCGACCGGGCCGATGGCCAACGGCGTGCTGCAGAACCAGGCCGGCTGGGATCAGCGTCTGCCAGGCTATCTGCGCCAGCATGCGCAGGAATCCGCGCTCAAGGGCACTGAAACCGCATTGCCGTACGCCCGCGCCGCCAGCCTGGAAAACCGCTAAGTAAGGAGGATCATGCGCGCGCTACCTCTCCTGTCGCTGCTGTTAGGCAGCTGCATGACGGTGCCAGCGTTGGCGGCCAACTCCTCGCCCGAGGCGAGCGAATGGTTGAACAAGCTGGCACAGGCCGAGCAAAACCAGAGCTACCAAGGCTCTTTCGTCTACGAACGTAACGGCAGCTTCTCTTCCCACGATATCTGGCATCGCGTTCAGGACGGCAAGGTCAGCGAGCGGCTTCTTCAGCTCGATGGCTCCGCCCAGGAAATCGTGCGCGTGGACGGTAAGGTGCAGTGCGTCAGTGGTGCCTTGGCAAGCGGGGTGGGCAACCCTCCCGATTCTGCACAGCGCTCGCTCGATCCTCTGAAACTGATGAGCTGGTATGACCTCACGGTGGCGGGCAAGTCTCGGGTTGCAGACCGTGACGCGGTGATTGTCACGCTGACACCGCGTGACCAGCACCGCTACGCATTCGAACTCCATCTGGACCGCCGTACCGGCTTGCCGCTGCGCTCATTGATGCTCAATGACAAAGGGCAACTGCTCGAGCGCTTCCAGATGACCCGCCTGGACACCGACGACTTGCCTACCGACCAGGAGCTGCAAGCCAGCGCCGCGTGCAAGCCTGTCGAGCATGTGGCCAACAACACCCGCGAGGCGGTTGGCGGTTGGCGCTCCGACTGGCTGCCGCCGGGCTTCGAACTGATCAACAGCACGGTACGCCGCGACCCGGAGCGGAACAGTTCGATCAGCAGCCTGATGTATGACGATGGCCTGGCCCGTTTCTCGGTGTTCCTCGAACCCGTGAAGGATGACGCCGGTGCCGATGTACGCACCCAGCTTGGCCCGACCTCGGCCGTTTCCCGGCGACTGAACACGCCCAAAGGCAAAGTTCAGGTCACCGTGGTGGGCGAAATACCGCTGGGTACGGCAGAACGTATCGCGCTGTCGATGCGGCCTCAGGATGCCCAGGCGCGCCAGTGACGGCGCGCTTTTGCGGGCCGGATCAAGGGCAATGCAAAGGCGAACGGACACGCGGCTGAAATGAAATTAAAGCATTGTCATTTGCAATCCTTCGGCAAATTTTTTATAGGTCAGGCTTCCAGGAGTCTGGCCTTTGCTGCTTTGTGCAGGGCTATTTCCAACTACCGCTCGTTGTGACGGGAGCCGTATGTCAATACCACGTTTGAAATCCTACCTAACGATGTTCGCCGCCGTGCTGATGCTCGGCCAGGTGCTCAGTGCCCAGGCCGATGAAGCCCTGCCGGACTTCACCACCCTGGTCGAGCAGGCCTCGCCGGCCGTGGTCAACATCAGCACCAAGCAGAAACTGCCGGACCGTGTCGCCTCCGGGCAGATGCCGGACCTCGAAGGCCTGCCGCCGATGTTCCGCGAGTTCTTCGAACGCAACATGCCACAGCAGCCGCGTTCGCCGCGCGGTGACCGCCAGCGCGAGGCCATGTCGCTGGGCTCGGGCTTCATCATCTCCAGCGATGGTTATGTACTGACCAACAACCATGTGGTCGCCGATGCCGACGAGATCATCGTCCGCCTGTCTGACCGCAGCGAGCTGCAAGCCAAGCTGATCGGCACCGATCCGCGCACCGACGTGGCCCTGCTGAAGGTCGAGGGCAAGAACCTGCCGACCGTCAAGCTCGGTGACTCCGAGAAGCTCAAGGTCGGTGAGTGGGTGCTGGCCATTGGTTCGCCGTTCGGCTTCGACCACTCGGTGACCAAAGGCATCGTCAGCGCCAAGGGCCGTACCCTGCCCAACGACACCTATGTACCGTTCATCCAGACCGACGTGGCCATCAACCCGGGTAACTCCGGTGGCCCGCTGTTCAACATGAAGGGCGAGGTGGTCGGTATCAACTCGCAGATCTTCACCCGTTCCGGTGGCTTCATGGGCTTGTCCTTTGCCATCCCGATCGACGTGGCCCTCGATGTGTCCAATCAGCTGAAGAAAGACGGCAAGGTCAGCCGTGGCTGGCTGGGCGTGGTGATCCAGGAGGTCAACAAGGACCTGGCTGAATCGTTCGGCCTCGACAAGCCGGCGGGCGCCCTGGTGGCGCAGGTGCTGGAAAACGGCCCGGCTGCCAAGGGCGGCCTGCAGGTGGGTGACGTGATCCTGAGCATGAACGGCCAGCCGATCGTCATGTCGGCCGATTTGCCGCACCTGGTCGGCAGCCTGAAGGATGGCGAGAAGGCCAAGCTCGAAATCATCCGCAACGGCAAGCGCCAGACCCTGGACGTCGCCGTCGGCCCGATGCCGGATGACGATGCTGACATCGGCGCCGGTACCGGCCCCGAAGGCGGCGCCGAGCGCAACAGCAACCGCCTGGGCGTGTCCGTGTCTGACCTCACCGCCGAACAGAAGAAGACCCTTCAGCTCAAGGGTGGCGTGGTCATCAAGGAAGTTCAGGACGGCCCGGCGGCGATGATCGGTCTGCGTCCGGGCGATGTCATCAGCCACCTGAACAACCAGGCGGTGGTGTCGGCCAAGCAGTTCACTGAAATTGCCAAGGACCTGCCGAAGAACCGTTCGGTGTCGATGCGCGTGCTGCGTCAGGGCCGTGCCAGCTTTATCACCTTCAAACTCGCTGAATAAGCGGGCTCGGGGGTAGCAGAGGGCAGCTTCGGCTGCCCTTTTTCATGAAAGTTCACAATTGCAGGCACGAATGCTGTGTACAGTCCGATAGAGGAATCTCCCATATCCCAGCAGCTTAAGGTACAATTCCCGGCTATTTTTCGGCGGGCGTCCGGCTCGCAGCCTTTTCCGAGTGTTGACCCGTGAGTGATTTGAGTCATATCCGCAATTTCTCCATCATCGCCCACATCGACCATGGCAAGTCGACGCTGGCCGACCGTTTCATTCAAATGTGCGGTGGCCTGTCGGCGCGCGAAATGGAGGCCCAGGTACTGGATTCCATGGACCTGGAGCGCGAGCGCGGTATCACCATCAAGGCCCACAGCGTCACGCTCAACTACAAGGCGCAGGACGGCAAGGTCTACCAGCTGAACTTCATCGATACCCCAGGCCACGTCGACTTCACCTATGAAGTTTCGCGTTCGCTGGCAGCCTGTGAAGGTGCGCTGCTGGTGGTCGACGCCGGCCAGGGCGTCGAAGCCCAGTCGGTGGCCAACTGCTACACCGCCATCGAGCAAGGCCTGGAAGTCATGCCGGTGCTGAACAAGATGGACCTGCCCCAGGCCGATCCGGACCGCGTCAAGGACGAGATCGAGAAGATCATCGGCATCGACGCCACCGACGCCGTAGCCTGCAGCGCCAAGAGCGGCATGGGCGTGGACGAGGTGCTGGAGCGTCTGGTACAGACCATCCCTGCGCCGGAAGGTGATATTGAAGCGCCACTCCAGGCGCTGATCATCGACTCCTGGTTCGACAACTACCTGGGCGTGGTCTCGCTGGTGCGTGTGCGCCACGGCCGCGTCAAGAAAGGTGACAAGATCCTGGTCAAGTCCACCGGCAAGGTGCACCTGGTCGACAGCGTCGGTGTGTTCACCCCGAAGCACACCCAGACCGCCGACCTGAAGGCCGGTGAAGTAGGCTTCATCATTGCCAGCATCAAGGACATTCACGGCGCGCCGGTCGGTGACACCCTGACCCTGTCCTCGACCCCTGAGGTCGAAGTGCTGCCAGGCTTCAAGAAGATCCAGCCGCAGGTGTATGCCGGTCTGTTCCCGGTCAGCTCCGACGATTTCGAGGACTTCCGCGACGCCCTGCAGAAGCTGACCCTCAACGACTCGTCGCTGCAGTACATGCCGGAAAGCTCCGACGCCCTGGGCTTCGGCTTCCGTTGCGGCTTCCTCGGCATGCTGCACATGGAGATCATCCAGGAGCGCCTGGAGCGCGAATACGACCTGGACCTGATCACCACCGCGCCAAGCGTGATCTACGAGCTCGAACTCAAGACCGGCGAAACCATCGTCGTCGACAACCCGTCGAAGCTGCCGGATGTCTCGTCCGTGGCCGATTTCCGCGAGCCGATCGTCACCGCGACCATCCTGGTGCCGCAGGAGCATCTGGGCAACGTCATCACCCTGTGCATCGAGAAGCGTGGCGTGCAGCGCGACATGCAGTTCCTCGGCAGCCAGGTGCAAGTGCGGTACGACATGCCGATGAACGAAGTGGTACTTGACTTCTTCGATCGCCTGAAGTCGACCAGCCGCGGCTATGCTTCGCTGGACTATCATTTCGATCGCTACCAGTCGGCCAACCTGGTCAAGCTGGATGTGTTGATCAACGGCGACAAGGTCGATGCACTGGCATTGATCGTGCACCGCGACAACGCGGCCTACAAGGGCCGTGCGTTGACCGAGAAGATGAAGGAGCTGATCCCTCGGCAGATGTTCGACGTAGCGATCCAGGCTGCCATTGGCGGCCAGATCATCGCGCGGACGACCGTCAAGGCGCTCCGAAAGAACGTACTGGCCAAGTGCTACGGTGGTGACGTCAGCCGTAAGAAGAAACTGCTGGAGAAGCAGAAGGCCGGTAAGAAACGCATGAAACAGGTGGGCAACGTGGAGATTCCACAGGAAGCCTTCCTCGCCGTGCTCAGGTTGGATAGCTAGGTCCTATGTCGCTAAATTTCCCGCTGTTGCTAGTCATCGCCGTCTTTGTCTGCGGTCTGCTGGGCTTGATCGATCTGCTGTTCCTGGCTCCGCGCCGGCGGGCAGCGATCGCCAACTACCAGGGCAGCGTCACCCAACCAGAAATGGCGGTGGTCGAGCGCCTGAGCAAAGAGCCGCTGCTGGTCGAATACGGCAAGTCGTTCTTCCCGGTGCTGTTCATCGTGCTGGTGCTGCGCTCGTTCCTGGTCGAACCGTTCCAGATCCCTTCAGGGTCGATGAAGCCGACCCTGGAAGTGGGCGATTTCATCCTGGTGAACAAGTTCTCCTATGGCATCCGCCTGCCGGTGATCGACAAGAAGGTCATCGAGGTGGGTGACCCGCAACGCGGCGATGTGATGGTGTTCCGCTACCCAAGCGACCCGAACGTCAACTACATCAAGCGTGTGGTCGGCCTGCCGGGCGACAAGATCAGCTACACCAGCGACAAGCGGCTGTTCGTCAACGGCCAGCCGATTGCCGAGCAGCTGGTCGGTGCCGAGCCAGGTACCCTGGGCAGTGCCGAGCTGTACAAGGAAAAGCTCGGCGAAGCCGAGCACCTGATCCGCAAGGAGATGACCCGTTATCGCATGCCGCCGGACCAGCAATGGACCGTGCCGGCCGGCCATTACTTCATGATGGGCGACAACCGCGACAACTCCAACGACAGCCGCTACTGGGATGATCCGAAAATCCCTAAAGAGCTGCACGGCATGGTTCCGGACCGGAACATCGTCGGCAAGGCCTTCGCGGTGTGGATGAGCTGGCCAGAGCCCAAGCTCAGCCACTTGCCCAACCTGTCGCGGGTCGGCCTGATCCATTGATACCCTTCGGCGCTGTCCTGCAGACAGCGCCGAATGCATTTCTGACATAGGCTGTGTTCTCAAGGAACGAGAGATTCGCCGCTCGCCGCGACGGACCACAGCCAAACAGTCTTTCAGGATGTTGATTTGAACAACGCGTTGAACAACCAACGGGTGGCTGCATGAGTGCTTCCCTTGCCCGTCTCGAGCGCAAGCTCGGCTACACCTTCAAGAACCAGGAGCAGATGCTGCTGGCCCTGACTCACCGCAGCTACGCCGGGCGCAACAACGAGCGCCTGGAGTTTCTCGGTGACGCCATTCTCAACTTCGTCGCTGGCGAGGCGCTGTTCGAGCGCTTCCCACAGGCCCGTGAAGGCCAGTTGTCGCGCCTTCGCGCCCGCCTGGTCAAGGGCGAGACCCTGGCCCGCCTGGCCCGTGGCTTCGACCTGGGTGATTACCTGCGCCTGGGCTCGGGTGAGCTCAAGAGCGGTGGCTTCCGCCGCGAGTCGATCCTGGCTGATGCCCTGGAGGCGCTGATCGGCGCCATCTACCTGGATGCGGACATGCAGACCGCGCGCGAGCGTGTTCTCGCCTGGCTGACCGACGAGTTCGAAGGCCTGACCCTGGTCGACACCAACAAGGACCCGAAAACCCGCCTGCAGGAGTTCCTGCAATCGCGCAGCTGCGAGCTGCCGCGTTACGAGGTGGTCGACATCCAGGGCGAACCGCACTGCCGCACCTTCTTCGTCGAATGCGAAGTGGTGCTGCTGAACAACAAGAGCCGTGGCCAGGGCGTCAGCCGGCGTATCGCCGAGCAGGTCGCCGCCGCTGCTGCACTGATCGCCCTGGGCGTGGAGAATGGCAATGACTGATAACAATCCGACCCGCTGCGGTTACGTGGCCATCGTCGGCCGCCCGAACGTGGGCAAGTCGACCTTGCTGAACCACATCCTCGGCCAGAAGCTGGCGATCACCTCGCGCAAGCCGCAGACCACACGCCACAACATGCTCGGTATCAAGACCGAGGGTGACGTGCAGGCGATCTATGTCGATACCCCGGGCATGCACAAGGCCAACGACAAGGCCTTGAACCGCTACATGAACCGCAACGCCTCGGCCGCCCTGAAGGACGTCGACGTGGTGATCTTCGTGGTCGACCGCACCAAGTGGACCGACGAGGACCAGCTGGTGCTTGAGCGCGTGCAGTACGTGACCGGCCCGCTGATCATCGCTGTCAACAAGACCGACCGCATGGAAGAGAAGGCCGAATTGATCCCGCACCTGCAGTGGCTGCAGGAACAACTGCCGAACGCCGAAGTGATGCCGATTTCCGCGCAGCAGGGCCACAACCTGGACGCGCTGGAAGCCCAGATCGCCAAGCACCTGCCGGAAAACGATCATTTCTTCCCGGAAGACCACATCACCGACCGCAGCAGCCGTTTCCTCGCCGCCGAACTGGTGCGCGAGAAGATCATGCGCCAGCTGGGCGCCGAGCTGCCGTACCAGATCACCGTGGAAATCGAAGAATTCAAGCAGCAGGGCCACGTGCTGCACATCCATGCACTGATCCTGGTCGAGCGCGATGGCCAGAAGAAAATCATCATTGGTGACAAGGGCGAACGGATCAAGCGCATCGGCTCCGAGGCGCGCAAGGACATGGAGGTGCTGTTCGACTCCAAGGTCATGCTCAACCTCTGGGTCAAGGTCAAAGGCGGCTGGTCCGACGACGAACGCGCCCTGCGTTCGCTGGGCTACGGCGACCTCTAAGCCTTAGCGCGCACACCTGTAGGAGCGGCCTTGTGTCGCGAAAGGGGCGCGGAGCGGCCCCAAGATCTCAACAAGCACACAGATTCTGGGGCTGCTGCGCAGCCCTTTCGCGACACAAGGCCGCTCCTACAGAGGTCGCGTCAAGCCCGCTCAGAGATCGTAAATGGACCAACCCACCCCGCAGCCGGCCTACGTCCTGCACAGCCGCGCCTACAAGGAAACCAGTGCTCTGGTGGACTTCTTCACGCCCCAGGGCCGCCTGCGTGCGGTGCTGCGCCGTGCACGCGGCAAGGGTGGCAGCCTGGTGCGGCCGTTCGTACCGCTGGAAGTGGAACTGTTCGGCAAAGGTGAGCTGAAGAACGTCAGGCGCCTGGACACGGTCGGTATTGCTGCGTGGCTGCATGGCGACGCGCTGTTCAGCGGCCTCTACCTCAATGAACTGCTGATGCGCCTGCTGCCCGCCGAGGCGCCGCAGCCTGAATTGTTCGAGCATTACGCGCTGACCCTGCAGGCCTTGGCCGAGGGAAGGTCGCTGGAACCCTTGCTGCGTTCCTTTGAGTGGCGGTTGCTGGAGGACTTGGGCTACGCCTTTTCGCTCCACCACGACGTCAACGACGACCTGATCGAAGCCGACGGCCTCTACCGGCTGCGGGTCGATGCCGGCCTTGAACGGGTGTACCTGGCCCAGCCCGGACTGTTCAACGGCACCGAGCTGCTGGCCCTGGCCCATGCCGACTGGGACGCCCCCGGCGCCCTGCTGGCGGCCAAGCGCCTGATGCGTCAGGCCCTGGCAGTGCATCTGGGGGCAAAACCGCTGGTCAGCCGGGAACTGTTTCGCAAGCGCTGAGCACGTCGTATGCTGTGTGGCTCAATCCTCAGGAGAGCCTTTCGTGACTCACAGCAACCGCATGCTTCTCGGCGTCAACATCGACCACGTGGCAACCCTGCGCCAGGCCCGCGGTACCCGCTATCCGGACCCGGTCAAGGCTGCGCTGGATGCCGAGGAAGCGGGCGCCGATGGCATTACCGTGCACCTGCGCGAAGACCGTCGGCATATCCAGGAGCGCGACGTGCTGCTGCTCAAGGACGTGCTGCAGACGCGCATGAACTTCGAAATGGGCGTCACTGAAGAGATGATGGCCTTTGCCGAGAAGATTCGCCCGGCGCATATCTGCCTGGTCCCAGAGACCCGTCAGGAGCTGACCACCGAAGGTGGCCTGGACGTGGCCGGCCAGGAGGCGCGGATCAAGGCGGCGGTCGAGCGCTTATCGCGTACCGGTGCTGAAGTGTCGCTGTTCATCGATGCCGACGAGCGGCAGATCGAGGCTTCGCGCCGTGTCGGTGCGCCGGCTATCGAGTTGCACACCGGGCGTTATGCCGATGCACAGACCCCGACCGAAGTGGCGGAGGAACTGCAACGCATCGTCGATGGCGTTGCGTTTGGCGTGGGCCAGGGGCTGATCGTCAATGCCGGGCATGGCCTGCATTACCATAACGTCGAGGCGGTGGCAGCGATCAAGGGCATCAATGAGCTGAACATCGGCCATGCCTTGGTTGCGCATGCGCTGTTCGTCGGCTTCAAGGCCGCTGTGGCCGAAATGAAGGCATTGATCGTCGCGGCTTCGCGCTGATCCCTCGGCTGCCTGTAATGGCATCGCCGGCAAGCCCGCTCCCACAGGTATTGCGCAAGCCTCAAGGCCTGTGGAGTACCTGTGTGTGGGCATGCCCGCGAAAGGGCCAGTGCAGGTAACCCCTTACTCAGCCCGAAACAGCAGGGTAAACCGCGTGGGTCCCTCAGGCCTGCTGCGGACCTCGACCCGCCCCCCATGCAACTGCATGATTGACTTCACGATCGCCAACCCCAATCCCGTCCCGCCCTCCAGCCGCGATCGCCCCGATCCCACGCGATAGAACCGCTCAAACAGCTGCGGCCAGTGTTCTTCGGCAATCCCCGGCCCCTGGTTCTCCACCCACACCCGTACCTCACTGCCTTGCCGCTCGATGCCCAGCTTCACCGCCTGTCCTTCAGGCCCATGGCGAATGGCATTGCTCAACAGGTTCGACAGCGCCCGCTGGAACATCAAACGGTCCCCCAGCGCCGTCCCCCAGCCCTGCAAGCGCAGCTCGATGTTCTTGAGTTCGGCACTGAAGGCAAACAGCTCGCTCACCTGCGCCGCTTCGTCCGCCAACGCCAGCGGCTTGAGCGCCACCTGCGCCTGGGGTTGGCTGACCTGGGCGAGGAACAGCATGTCGTTGATGATGCGGTTGAGCCGGGTCAGCTCTTCGACACTGTCTTCCAGCACTTCCCGGTAGTGTTCGCCATCGCGTTCACGGGCCAGGGTGACTTGGGCCTTGCCCATCAGGTTGCTCAGCGGGGTGCGCAGCTCGTGGGCAAGGTCATCGGAAAACTGCGAAAGCTGGCGCACCCCTTGGTCCAGGCGATCGAGCATCACATTGATGCTGCGCGCCAGCTCTGCCAGCTCCAGCGGTAAGCCGGTCGCGGGCAGGCGGTGTTGCAGGTCTTGGGCGGAGACCCTGCCGGCGATGCGACGGAAGTGGCGCAGCGGCTGCAAGCCGCGTTGCACGAGCCACCAGGCGCCAGCGCCGATCAGCAGCAGCAGCAGGGGCAGGGCCAGCAGCGTCGAGTGCAGGTAGGCTTGCAGCAGGGCATGGTCGTCGGCGCGGTTGAGTGACATCATCACCCGCACCGGGGTGTCGTCGCGCAGGCGCATCTGCCGGGTGGCGGTAAGGATCTGATTACCGCTGCTGTCACGCCATTCGTGGTAGTTCAGCCGTGCATCGGTATGCAATTCGCCCACCCGGGATTCAAGGGCCGGGCCGAGGCTGAGCAGGTGCGGGTGGCGCCCCTCAAGGGCCAGTATGCTGAGGCTGAGGTTGTCGTGGCCCATCACCAGGTCGAGCAACGGATGGGCGCGGCTGCCAAGGTCTTCGCTGCGCAGGTCGACCCGCAGGTTATGTTCCACCTGCAACATCTTGCGCGCGAGGTCCCTGCGGGCGCGGCTGTCCAGTTCGTGGTCGAGGGCGAACACCGCCAGGCAGGCGAGCAGCAATATCAGCGCGGCGCCCATCAGGGTCACACTCAGGCCCAGGCGCAGGGACAGGCTGGCGTACTTCACACACGGGCCTCCAGTACGTAGCCGACGCCGCGCAAGGTGTGGATCAGCTTGTCTTCGAACGGATCGTCGATCTTCGCCCGCAGGCGGCGGATCGAAACCTCGACCACATTGGTATCGCAGTCGAAATTCATGTCCCACACCAGCGAGATGATCTGCGTGCGCGACAGCACCTCGCCGCTCTGGCGCATCAGCAGGTGGAGCAGGGCGAACTCCTTGGCGGTCAGGTCGATGCGTTTGCCGGCGCGGTAGGCGCGGTGGCGGCCGGGGTCGAGCTCAAGGTCGGCGACGCGCAGTGTGCTCGGTTGCAGTTGTTGATCGTTACGCCGCAGCAGGCTGCGGATGCGCGCCAGCAACTCGGGAAACTCGAACGGTTTGAGCAGGTAGTCATCTGCGCCCAGGTCCAGGCCTTTGACCCGGTCCGACAGGCGGCCATGGGCCGTCAGCATCATGATTCGCGTGGCCGATTCGGCGCGCAGACGCTGCAGCACCGTCCAGCCATCGAGTTCGGGCAGGTTGACGTCGAGAATGATCAGCTCATAAGGCTGCTGGCGCGCCAGGTGCAGGCCGTCGGTGCCCGTGTGGGCGCAGTCGACCACGTAGCCGTTTTCACGCAGGCCTTGTTGCAGGTAGTCGGCGGTACGCAGTTCGTCCTCGATGATCAGCAGGCGCATGGGTGGGCTCGGTATGGCTGGAAAAGGGCAGGATTCTCAAGCCTGAAGGGGCTTCAGGGTCAAGCCGCAGGATGTTACGGCATGCAAATGGCCCATCGGCGTAGATAACGGATTTGTAATCCTGGTGTTATCTGCCTGTCTGCCAAGGCCACATTGCAAGACTGTAATGCGCGCCTCACCTTGCCGTTAGCTGCCCGAGGATACGATGGCCCAGTCTGATCGCTTATCAACGAGGCAAGCATGATGAACCTGACCCGATACCTGTTGCT
This sequence comes from Pseudomonas sp. 382, assembly GCF_002759075.1. Taxonomy (NCBI): domain Bacteria; kingdom Pseudomonadati; phylum Pseudomonadota; class Gammaproteobacteria; order Pseudomonadales; family Pseudomonadaceae; genus Pseudomonas; species Pseudomonas sp. 382. The sequence continues at coordinate 23,929 of NZ_PEMX01000031.1, read as the reverse complement.
GGCGACCCTCGCCCTGGGCGCTGCCAGCGCCTACGCCGAAGGCGGCGGCGAACGTTCCAAGCAGTTCTGGCAAGCATTCCGTCAGGACCAGGAGCGCCTGCACGGCGACTCGCAACAGGCGATCGCCGAGCGCGAGCGCAAGGCGCAGGAGAAGGCCCGCGAGGTGGCCAAGGACTAAGGCAACGGCAGCTGTGCCGGCACTGCTCCCCGGCACAGCTGTGATTCGGGCGTCCACATGGACGCCCTTTTTATTTGCGCGCCAACAGGGTGGCGCGGCGTGGGGCGGGCAGGCCTTCGATGGTCTTGCTGTGGTCGTTGGGGTCGAGGAAATCGCCCAGCGACTGGTAGCGCATCCATTCGGTGCTGCGCTGCTCCTCGATGCTGGTAACGCTCACGTCCACGCAGCGCACCTCGCTGAACCCGGCGCGGCGCAACCAGCGCTCCAAGGCCGGTACCGATGGCAGGTACCAGACATTGCGCATCTGCGCGTAACGGTCTTCGGGCACCAGTACCTGGTTTTCGTCGCCCTCGATCACCAGGGTTTCCAGCACCAGCTCGCCGCCTTTGACCAGGCAGTCCTTGAGCGCCAGCAGGTGCTCGATGGGCGAGCGGCGGTGGTAGAACACGCCCATGGAGAACACGGTGTCGAAGCCTTCGAGGTTGGCCGGCAGCTCTTCCAGGGCGAATGGCAGGTGCCAGGCGGGCAGGTCGGGCAGGTATCGCTGCACGGCCTGGAACTGGCAGAAGAACAGCCAGTTGGGGTCGACGCCGATGACCATGTCGGCACCAGCACCGAGCATGCGCCACTGGTAATAGCCGTTGCCGCAGCCAACGTCGAGCACGCGCTTGCCCTTGAGGTCGAGGTGCGGGCCGACCCGCGACCACTTCCAGTCCGAGCGCCACTCGGTGTCGACATGCACGCCGAACAGGTCGAACGGCCCCTTGCGCCAAGGTGACAGGCCCATCAGCGCCTGGCGCATCTGCGCACGGGTGGCGTCATCGCACTCGCAATCCAGGCGCAGGCCATCAGCCAGGTCGATTTCGCTGGGCTGCAGGGCCGGCAGCGCATCCAGCGCGCCGCGCCAGCGGTCGAGGTCGCCGTGGCCTTTTTCCAGCTTGGCTTGCAGTTGTGCTTGCAGGCCCTGGGACCAGGAAGCCAGGGGCGTGCCCGCCAGGCGGCGGACGAGGGGGGACAGATCGATCATGGCAGGGCTATCAGCGAGGCAAAATTGAGGCATTGGAACCACGGCACCACCTTGGTGAAGCCGGCCGCGTGCAGGCGTTCCTGATGGGCTTGCAGGGTGTCGGGCTTCATCACGTTCTCGATGGCGCTGCGCTTCTGGGCGATTTCCAGTTCGCTGTAGCCATTGGCCCGCTTGAAGTCCAGGTGCAGTTCGTTGAGCAGGGTCTGCTCGTTGTCATCGGCGAAGCGCAGTTTCTCCGAGAGGATCAGCGCACCGCCGGGCAGCAGCGCCTGGCGGATCCGGCTGAGCAGCGCCAGGCGTTGTTCAGGGGCGATGAACTGCAGGGTGAAGTTCATTGCCACCACCGAAGCCGGCTCGAAGGGCAGGGTGAGGATATCGGCTTCCAGCACGTCGACCGGCAGCAGTTCCTGGAACATCGAGTCCTGGGCGGTGAGGTACTGGCGGCAACGTTCGACCATGGCGGCGGAATTGTCCACCGCTATCACCCGGCAACCGTCGCTGCGCACATGGCGGCGCAGCGACTGGCTGACGGCGCCCAGCGAGGCGCCCAGATCGTAAAGTGCAGAGTTCGGCTGGGCGAAGCGCGCGGCCAGCACGCCGAGGTTTTCGACGATGGTCGGGTAACCGGGCACCGAGCGCTTGATCATGTCCGGGAACACACGCACCACATCTTCGTTGAACACGAAGTCGGGGACTTGCTCCAGAGGTTGGGCGAAAAGGCGGTCGGGTTGTTTGCTCACGGTGAATCCAGGCGGCTGGCGATATGCAGGGCCGGCATTCTAGCCAAACCGCGAGTTGGATGCATGGTTGGCTGACCAGCGCTTTGCGTTCAGTTGACCCGGATGGCGCAATCGAAGGTCTGTACCGGGCGTACTTCCGGCGCCCAGGGCTGCTGGTAGACCAGCACCAGGTGGCCTTCACCGGCGGCGCGGGCCTGGTAACGCCAGGTCGAAATGCCCGAGCTGCCGACGATACCGGCGTCCTCGGGGGCACTGTAGACCTCGGGGCCCAGGCTGTGCAGCACGTTGGAGGCCGGATTCTGTACCAGCCAGCGGTAGCCGGTGGTGGGGTTGCTGGGCAGCGTCAGGGTGAGGTTCTGGCCGACCTGCAGGCGCTTGGGGCATTCGCTTTCGGCGTCCAGTTCGACGGTTTGCTTCGGCTGTTGGGCGCAGGCGGCGAGCAGGGCGAGGCTCAGGGGAACGAGCAGGCGAGGTGCGGTCATGGTGGCTCCGAAGACTGGCGATGTCCTGAGGATACCCGATGATCGAGGAATTTTGTGCTGCCAGTGCCGGCCTCTTCGCGTCTAAAGCCGCTCCCACAAGTACGGCACAGCGCTGGAAAACTGTGATTTCCCTGTGGGAGCGGCTTTAGCCGCGAAGAGGCCGGTAAAGGTTCAGAACAGGACTTTGGCCACGTCAGCGAAGCGCTTGGCGAAATGCACGGTCAAGCCGTCGCGCAGGTAGTCCGGGAGCTCTTCGAAGTCCCCACGGTTCGGCTCCGGCAGGATCAGCTCGAAGATCTTCTGCCGCCGCGCCGCGATCACCTTCTCGCGCACGCCACCGATCGGCAGTACCTGGCCGGTGAGGGTGAGCTCGCCGGTCATGGCCACGCCTTTCTTCGGCGCCTGGTCGCGGGCCAGCGACAACAGCGCGCTGGCCATGGTGATGCCGGCGCTCGGGCCATCCTTGGGCGTCGCACCTTCGGGCACATGCAGGTGAATGAACGCTTCGTTGAAGAAGCCGGGGTCACCGCCAAACTGTTTAAGGTTGGAACTGACGTAGCTGTAGGCGATTTCAGCGGATTCTTTCATCACATCACCCAGCTTGCCGGTTAGCTTGAAGCCGCGATTCAGGGTGTGGATACGCGTCGCCTCGATCGGCAGGGTCGCACCGCCCATGCTGGTCCAGGCGAGGCCGGTGATCACACCTTTGCCTGCCAAAACCTGCTCGCTGCGGAACACCGGCATGCCCAGGGCGGCCTCGAGGTCCTTGTTGCCGATCTTGAGCTTGGCATCCGGGTCGTCCAGCAGCTTGACCACGGCCTTGCGCACCAGCTTGCCCAGCTGTTTCTCCAGCTGGCGCACGCCAGCTTCCCGGGCATAGCCCTCGATCACCGTGCGCAGGGCGCTGTCGCTGATGCTCAGGCTGGTCTTGGCCACACCGGCCTTTTCCAGCTGCTTGGGCCACAGGTGACGCTTGGCAATGGCCATTTTCTCTTCGGTGATGTAGCCGGACAGGCGGATCACTTCCATGCGATCGAGCAGCGGCCCGGGGATCGAGTCGAGGGTGTTGGCGGTGCACACGAACAGCACTTTGGACAGGTCCAGGCGCAGGTCCAGGTAATGGTCGAGGAAATCGACGTTCTGCTCCGGGTCGAGGGTTTCCAGCAACGCCGAGGCGGGGTCGCCCTGGTAGCTCTGGCCCATCTTGTCTATCTCGTCGAGCATGATCACCGGGTTCATCACCTCGACTTCCTTCAGCGCCTGCACCAGCTTGCCCGGCTGGGCGCCGATGTAGGTGCGGCGATGGCCCTTGATCTCGGCCTCGTCGCGCATGCCGCCGACGCTGAAGCGGTAGAACGGCCGGCCGAGGGATTCGGCGATGGACTTGCCGATGCTGGTCTTGCCCACCCCGGGCGGGCCCACCAGCAGCACGATCGAGCCGCTGATCTCGCCCTTCCAGGCGCCAACGGCGAGGAATTCGAGGATGCGCTCCTTGATATCGTCCAGGCCAGCATGGTGCTGGTCGAGCACTTTGCGCGCATGCTTGAGGTCGAGTTTGTCCTTGCCGTACAGCCCCCAGGGCAGGGCGGTGGCCCATTCCAGATAATTGCGGGTGACCGCGTATTCGGGCGAGCCGGTCTCGAGGATGGCCAGTTTGCCCATTTCTTCATCGATGCGCTTTTTCGCCTGCTCGGGCAGGGTCTTGCCGGCAAGCCGCTGCTCGAACTGCTCGAGGTCGGCGCTGCGATCGTCCTTGGTCAGGCCCAGCTCCTGCTGGATGACCTTGAGCTGTTCCTTGAGGAAGAACTCACGCTGGTGCTCGCCGATCTGCCGGTTGACCTCGGCGGAAATCTCGTTTTGCAGGCGCGCCACTTCCACTTCCTTGCGCAACATCGGCAAGACTTTTTCCATGCGCTTGAGCATGGGCACGCAGTCGAGCACTTCCTGCAGCTGGTTACCAGTGGCGGAGGTGAGTGCAGCGGCAAAGTCGGTGAGTGGCGACGGGTCGTTGGGGCTGAAGCGATTGAGGTAGTTCTTGAGCTCTTCGCTGTACAGCGGGTTGAGCGGCAGCAGCTCCTTGATCGCGTTGATCAGTGCCATGCCGTAGGCCTTGACCTCGTCGGTCGGTTCCGCTGGCTGGCGCGGGTATTCGAGCTCGACCAGGTACGGCGGGCGATGATGCTTGAGCCAGGTGCGGATGCGCACCCGGGTCAGCCCCTGGGCGACGAACTGCAGCTTGCCGTTTTCGCGGCTGGCGTGATGCACCTTGACCAGGGTGCCGTACTCCGGCAGGGCCGAGGTGTCGAAATGGCGGTGGTCTTCCGGCGGGGTGTCCATGAAGAACAGTGCCAGCGAATGGTGTTCGGTCTTGGCCACCAGGTCGAGGGTTTCGGCCCAGGGTTCTTCATTGACGATCACCGGCAGCACTTGTGCGGGGAAGAACGGGCGGTTGTGGATCGGGATCACGTAGACCTTGTCCGGCAACTGCTGGCCGGGCAGGGCGAGGGCGTGGCCGATATCGACCTTGGTGTCAGGCTGTTCGATTGCGTTGTGTTCGTCGGGTTGTTCCGGGAAATCCTGCTGGTCGCTCATGGGGCACCTGCGTGAATGACTATGGTGCTTAGATGGGGCGGGGGGGAATGGGTTTCAATGGTAGACGAAGGGCGCAGGGGGAGGGTTTCATCTTTGCCAGCGTATGCCGGCCTTGCTTGTGTAGGAGCGGCCTTGTGTCGCGAAAGGGCTGCAAAGCAGCCCCAGCTATTGCTCAATGCTGCTGAATGCTGGGGCCGCGTTGCGGCCCTTTCGCGACACAAGGCCGCTCCTACAAGCGTTAATCAGCCAATTTGTAAGCGATGATGTAATCGCCCATTTTCGTGCCCAGCGAGCCATGGCCGCCGGCGACGATCAGCACGTACTGCTTGCCGTTCTTGCCGGTATAGGTCATTGGTGTGGCCTGGCCACCCGCTGGCAGGCGGGCCTTCCACAGTTCCTTGCCGTTGTTCACGTCATAGGCGCGCAGGTACTGGTCGAGGGTGCCACTGAGGAAGCCGACGCCACCTGCGGTGACGATCGAGCCGCCCATGCTCGGTACGCCCACCGGCATGCCGATCGGCACCGGGGTGCTGTCACGGGTAGTGCCGTTCTTGCGCTTCCATACCACCTTGTTGGTGAACAGGTCGATGGCCGCCACGTAGCCCCAGGCAGGCGCCTGGCAAGGGATGCCGATTGGCGACATGAACGGGTGCATGGTCACTGCGTAGGGCGCGCCGGTATTCGGCTGCACGCCGCTGGTCTCGCTTTCGCGCTTGCTCCCGGCAGCCACCTGCTCACGCGGCACCATCTTCGACACGAAGGCCATGTAGTTAGGCGAGGTGAACAGCAGCTGGCGTACCGGGTCGACCGACACGCTGCCCCAGTTGAACACGCCGACGTTGCCTGGGTAGACCAGGCTGCCCTGTTCGGACGGCGGGGTGTACTGGCCCTCGTAGCGCAGCTCGCGGAACTGGATGCGGCACAGCATCTGGTCGAACGGGGTGGCGCCCCACATGGCCTGCTCGGTCAGCTCAGGGCCAAGCAGGTTGAGGTCAGAGCGGGCCTGGGTCGGTGCGGTGTGGTCACCCTTGACCGCGCCTTGCGGAACCGGGATCTCGCGAATCGGCACGATCGGCGTGCCGTCGCGGCGGTCGAGCACATACAGGCTGCCCTGCTTGGTCGGCACGATGATCGCTGGCTTGATCTCGTCCTTGGTCTTGAGGTGCACCAGGGTCGGCTGGCTGCCGACGTCCATGTCCCACAGGTCGTGGTGGGTGAACTGGTAGTTCCAGCGTGCCTTGCCGGTGGCAAGGTCCAGGGCAACCACGCCGGCACTGTACTTCTCGGCGCCTGGGGTGCGGTCGGCACCCCACTGGTCAGGGGTCTGGTTGCCCAGCGGCAGGTAGACCATGCCCAGGTCCTCGTCGACGCTGGCCAGCGACCACATGTTGGCCGAGTTGCGGCTGTACATCTTGCCGGGGGCCAGTGGCTTGGTGTCGTCCGGGTTGTTGCTGTCCCAGTTCCATACCAGGCGGCCATCGTGCACGTCATAGGCGCGGATCACGCCAGACGGTTCGTTGGTCGACTCGTTGTCGGTCACATGGCCACCGATGATCACCAGGCTGCGGGTGATCGCCACGGGCGAGGTGGAGTAATAGCCGCCTGCGGTGAACGGGCCGATACCGGTGGTCAGGTCGATCGCACCCTGGTTGGCGAAGCCTTCGCAGACCTTGCCGTTGTCGGCGTTGATGGCAATCAGGCGGGCGTCGGCGGTCGGCAGGTAGAGGCGGCGCGGGCAGGCCTGAGCCACGGCCTGGCCGGCGTCGGACACCTTAGGTGCCGGGCTGCCGTCGCGGCTGACGTAGCTGTTCTCGTCATAGTACGAGACGCCGCGGCAGGTCATGTGGGCGAAGCCCTTGAACGTGCCGACCGGGGTCTTGATCTGTGGGTCGTAGCGCCAGATTTCGGCGCCGGTGTCCGGGTCCAGGGCCAGCACCTTGCTGTGGGCGGTGCAGGCATAGAGCATGCCGTTGGCTTTCAGCGGGGTGTTTTCGTTGGTCAGTTCGACCGGGTCGTTGTCGGTCGGCAGGTCACCGGTGCGGATACGCCAGGCTTCTTCCAGGCGGTAGGCGTTCTGCGGGGTGATCTGGCGCAGCGGCGAATAGCGGTCGCCGTGCTCGGTACGGCCATAGGCCTGCCAGTCGCCATCCGGCATGGCCGGTGCGGCGCTGCCCATTTCGCTGTTGTCGCGGCCGAGTTCGCCAAACACTTCACCCGGGTGAGTGAACTGGCTGCCCAGGGCACAGGCGCCCGAAGCCAGCACGGCGACGCTCAGCAGCGCGGTGTTGGCCTTGGCCGCAGGGCCGGTCAGCGGACGGCGTGCCCACGGCAGCAGCAGCACTACGCCGATGGCGAACCAGATGGCCAGGCGCGGTACCAGTTGCCACCAGTCCAGGCCCACTTCCAGCATGGCCCACACCGTGCTGCCCAGCAGCACCAAGCCATAAAGGCCCAGGGCGAGGCGGCGCTTGGCCAGCAGCAGGGCACCCGACACGGCGAAGCCGATACCGGCAATCAGGTAGTACAGCGATCCGCCCAGCTGGCTCAGCTTGATGCCGCCGGCCAGCAGGGCCAGGCCCATCAGCAACAGCAGCACGCCCATCAGGCGTGGTAGCCAGCGGGTTCCTTGGTTGGCACTGTCAGTGCTCATTTTAGGTTCTCCGTTGTAGAAAGGTGGTCAGAAAGTGCTTTGGATCTTCAGGCCGCCGATCAGCGCGCTGTCGACCTGCGACACCCCGCCTGGATGGCGGATGTACTGCAGGTTCGGGCGCACCGTGAGCCAGTCGGCCAGGTGAATGCCGTAATAGAGTTCGGCGCTGTATTCGGTGTCTTGCACCGGCAGGTAGCCCGGGTTGTCATAGTCGTCGAGCCCGGCCACCTGATTGGCCAGGCGGGCGTTCTTGCGGTAGGCCGGGTTGGCGTGCACGCGGGCGACGGCGAAGCCGATGTCGTCCTTGGCGCGGGCGTCGAAGGGGCCTTTGTAAACCAGTCCTGCCTGAACATAGTTGTCGATGACATTGGTCTTCTTGTCGTGCACCGTGGCGTTGGCGAACAGGCTCAGGCCGCGCGACTGGTCGGACGCCAGCGAAGTGACCTGCTGCTGGGCGCCGAGCCACAAGCCGTGCTTGCTTGAGCTGCTGCGGTAGGCGGCGCCACTGATGGCAGCTGGCTGGCCGTTACCGTCCTTGAGAACATCCTGTGCCTTGGCATTACTGTAGTAGTAGCCGACGCGATATTCCCCTTTAAGGTCTTGGAAGCGTGGGCTCCACACCAGTTCAATCGGCATCACCGCGCCCTGGGTGCCACTGCCGCTGAGCTTGAAGCCGTTGCCCGATTCCAGGTTGGACGGGTTCTGCTCGTACACGCCGACTTGGGCGTACAGCTCAGGGGAAAGGTTGTAGCGCACGCGCATGGCCCACTGGCTGACCGGCCAGTTGTACCAGATGCCGCCAACCCAGTTGCCCACCTGCGAGCCGCAGAAAGCCAGGTTCTGGAAGTCGCAGGGGAAGCTGTTGAAATCCTCGCCTTCGCCGAAACGGCCGACTTTCACGTCCAGGGCACCGTCGAAATATTTCTGCTTGATCCACATTTGCGTCAGCCGCCAGGTTTCGCCGCGGCCCCAGACCTCCTGAGCCGAGGTGAAGCCGCCGACCCGCGGGTCGTTGATGCGGTCATTGCTGATGTTATCGCCGTGGCGTTCAGTGACCGTCAGCTGCAGCTCGGTGTCGTTCCAGCCGAGGATCTTCTCCAGGTCCAGGTGGCTGCCAAAGGTGAACTGGTCGCTGTAGCGGGCCGTGCGGTCGTGGTCGTAGCCGCCGTGCAGGTTGCTGCCCATCTCGCCGGTGTAGCCGAGGGTGAAGTCGTAGCCTTTGTCCAGCAGCTCGCTGCGGGTGCCGCCCCAGTCGCCAAACATCCAGGGAGAGTCCTTGGCGAAGGGTTCGCTGGCACTGGCCGTGCTCGGCAGGGCGGCGGTGAAAGCGATGAGGGCAAAGCCGGTGTAGCGGGTTTTGGGCAGTTGGAACATGAGATAGCGCTATCTTTTTGATTATTGAGCAAAGGGCAAGCGCACCGAAAAGCGTGCTCTTCGATGTATATGGCAATTGGGAATGCTGGATGAAGCGATTCAGCTTGCGGCCGGGAGGATATAGGGGAAGTTGTAAGAAAAAAAGACAAATTGTCGCAGTTGATTGTTGCCGATCTGGTAACAAACCCTGTGGCAGAGGTGTGATGCGGCACCTGTTGGAGCGGGTTCACCCGCGAATGCGATGCCAGCGCACATGCCGCATTCGCAGGTGAACCGCTCCCACAGGAACCGCGTCAGGTCAGAATGTGGTGCGCAACCCGACTTCCACACTGCGCCCCGGCGCGGGGGCAATATCGCGCAGGATCGAACTTGCATAGCGCACGGTCTGGTCGGTCAGGTTCTCCCCACGCACGAAGGCCAGCCACTGGCTCTGGCCGATATCGAAGCGGTAGCCGACGCTGGCGCCGAGCGTGGTGTAGCCATCGGTACTGGTCTCATTTTCAGGCTTGCGATGCTGCGACGCGGCATGCTGCACATCGACCCGCGCCTGCCAGCGGTCCAGTTCCCATACCAGCCCACTGTTCAGCCGCAAGGGGGCAATACGCGGCAAGGGCTCGCCACGGTCGAGGTTCTTGGCCCGGGTGTAGTCGCCGGACAGTTCCAGCGCGAAGCTGCCATAGCGGTTCTCGAGCAGCTTCCAGCGGTCTTGTGCCTCGATGCCGTAGAAGCGCGCACGCACGCCCTGGTACTGGTACTCAGGGAAGCCGCCATCGTCATGATCGTGGTCGTGATCATCCTCGTCATGGTCGTGATCATGGCCTTCACGCAGGTTACCCGTGCCGATCAGGCCGATGTAGTTACGGAAGTGGCTGTAGAACACCCCGACGCTGCCCTTGTGGGTGCCATTGTCGAAGCGCAGGGCCAGGTCGGCGGAAATAGCCTTTTCCTTGTTCAGGCTGGCATCACCGACTTCATACGCGCCGGTGGCCACGTGGGCGCCGTTGGCATAAAGCTCGTAGAACGTCGGGGCCCGCTCGGTGTAGCTGAGGTTGGCCGCCAGCGACCAGATCGGGTCGAGCTGGTACACCGCGCCCGAAGACAGGCTCAAAGCATTGAAACTGCTGGCGCTGTCGGCATCGACGAAGTTCTCGTTACCCTTGGCATCAGGTTCGACCCGAGTATGTTCCATGCGGGCGCCCAGGCTCAGGTTCAGGCGCTCGGTGGCCTGCCATTGTTCGAGCATGAACACCGCCAGGCTGTCGGTGTCGGTGTGCGGGACGAAGGCTTCCTCGCCCAATGCCGAGAATTCGTTGCGGCTGACCTGCGCACCGATCACTCCTTCAAGCGGGCCGAACGGCTGATGACGCGCTTCGATACGGGCTTCGTAGCCCTTGTTCCTGAAGGTGGTATGCACCTCGCCTTCTTCGATCTCGCTGTGCTCGTAGTCGGTGTAGCCGGCATCGGCCTTGACCGAACTGAAGGGGCCATCCAGGTCACGCAGTTCCGAGGCAAAGGCGTAGTGGTCTTGCTTCATGTCCAGACGCACGCCGGATTCGGCCACCGAACCGTAGTTGCTGTCGTAGCGGCTGTAGGACAGGCCGGCGTAGCCATGCTCCCAGTTGTAGGCACCGCCGATCGCGCCTCCATCCTGGCGGCCGTCGCTGTTTTCCAGGCGGTGGCGGCTGCCTGGTGCGTCGGCGTCACGGACCTTGGTGCTCTGCGCGTAGCCGGGGATGCGCAGGTCGTTGAACTGTCGACTGTTGGCGTCCAGGTGCAAGGCGAAGGTGCCGTCACCGGCTTCCAGCTTGCCGGCGCTGCTGCGGGTGGTGTCGGCGCCGCCGTAGCGCAGTTCGCCGGCACCGTGGATGCCCTCGATCGGTGAATCGGGGATGCGATTGTCGAAGGTGTTGACCACGCCGCCGATGGCATTGCCGCCGTAGAGCAGGGCGGCCGGGCCGCGGACGATCTCCACGCGGTCGACCGTGACCGGGTCCAGCGGCACCGCGTGGTCGTAGGACAGCGACGAGGCATCCAGAGCCCCCACGCCATTGCGCAGGATACGAATGCGGTCGCCATCCAGGCCACGAATCACCGGGCGGCTGGCGCCAGGGCCGAACCAGGTGGAGGCCACGCCGGGTTGCTTGTTCAGGGTTTCACCGAGGCTGCCGTGCTGCTGTTGCAGCAGGTCGTCACCCTCCAGGACGGTGCTGGGTGCAGCCAGTTGACGATTGCCTAACGGGTTGGCAGTGATGACCTGGGGTTCCAGTTCCACGGCCTGGCTGGGTGATGAGGCGAGCCACAGGGCGACAGCCAGGGGGGAGAGACGAAGCGGGATGTGCAGCATGGGGATGAGGCGTTCCTTGGCAGATATTTAGTATTGTTACAATATAACATTGCTATTTCAGCACAGAGGTTTTGCGCCTGGCCAGCGGTTTTTCCGCAAGCACCACACATCCCACCCGCCACTACACTCGTGTAAGGTGCGCATCTTTCCTACGGAGCACTGGCATGAGCACGGCCCAACACAACGCGCTGCACGGCAAGACCCTCGAACAGATCCTCACCGAACTGGTGGCGCACTACCAATGGCAGGGCCTGGCCGAACGCGTTGACGTGCGCTGCTTCAAGAGCAACCCGAGCATCAAGTCGAGCCTGACCTTCCTGCGCAAGACCCCTTGGGCGCGGGAGAAGGTCGAGCAGTTGTACGTGAAGCTGCAGCGTCAGGCCTGACATGCCACGGCGCCCCTGGCTGACGTCAATGGCGTTGCTTGGCTGGTTCGGCCTGGCGGTGCAGGTTTACCTGGTGCTGCTGGCGCGCTGGCAGGAGCAGGCCAGTCTGATTGGCGGACTGATCAATGTGTTCGGTTACTTCACGGTACTGACCAATACCCTGGTGGCGACGGTGCTCAGCTACGCGGCCTTTGGCCGCGAGTCCGCGGCAAAGCGCTTCTTTCTGTCGCCATCGGTGAGTTCGGCGGTGGCTGCCAGCATCGTGCTGGTGGCCCTTGCCTACAGCGTGATGCTGCGCCACCTGTGGCAGCCCGAGGGCTGGCAGTGGCTGGCGGATGAACTGCTGCACGATGTGATGCCGCTGCTGTTTGCCTTGTACTGGTGGTTCGAGGTGCCCAAGGGCAGCCTGCGGTTCCGGCACCTGATGGTGTGGGCGCTTTACCCAGCGGTGTATTTCGCCTATGCACTGTGGCGGGGGCGTGAGATTGGGGCGTATGCCTATCCGTTCATCGACGTGGCGAGCCTGGGCTACGGGCAGGTCATGCTCAATGCGCTGGGGGTGTTGGCGGGGTTCTGGGGGATTGGCCTGGTGTTGCTGGGGCTGGACCGGTGGCGGGGAAGGTACCGATTGGCTTGACTTGCACCGGCCTCTTCGCGGGCATGCCCGCTTCCCACAGGAACACTGCAGCCCTCAAGGTTTGCGCAGTACCTGTGGGAGCGGGCGTGCCCGCGAAGAGGCCGGTGCAGGAGAGAGCAGATCACTCGTCGTCCGCAGTCCCGTCGGCACGCCAGTAAGCGGCGGCCTTCAAGGCATCTTCTTTCACGCCTTTCTCCAGCAACAAGGCCTTGGCCAGCCGAGTCAGTGACTTCTCAAGCGCCACCCAGCTGTACAGCTTGCCTTCCGGCAACGCCAGATCCTTGAGCAACGCCAGCAGGTCCTCATCGCGCTTTACCCAGATGACTTCCACCTGCGCTGCGCTCGGCAACGGCTGGCGCTCCTGCTCATCCTCGATCTGGATCACCGCCAGCACCCGACGCCCCGCCGGGAGTTCTTCCAGTCGCCGGCCAATCGCCGGGATCGCCGTCTCATCACCCACCAGCAGGTAGCTGTCGAAGATATCCGGCACCACCATCGATGCCCGAGGCCCGGCGATGTTCAACGTCTGCCCAGGTTCTGCCTGTGCAGCCCAGGTCGAAGCAGGGCCGTCGCCGTGCAGCACGAAGTCGATGTCCAGTTCGTTGGCCGCCAGGTCGATACGGCGCGGCGTGTACTCGCGCATGGTTGGCCGAGCGCCGCCGTCACGGCCCAGGTTGCGGGCGTCGATGGCTTGCTGCTGCTCGGCAGTTTCCGCGAACAGCAACTTGATGTGGTCGTCACTGCCCAGGCTGGTGAAACCCTGCAGCTCGGTGCCACCCAGGGTGATGCGGCGCATGCGCGGGGTGAGGTCGGTCACCCGCAGTACCTGCAAGCGACGTTGGCGGATTTCGTGATTGACGCGGTGAATGGTGTCACTCATGAGGATTCTCCCTGACTGGATCGGTTGGCCCGCAGGCAATGGCCTTGGCAGTGTCGTTGAGCAGGTTGCGTACCCGTTCGATTTCTTCCGGTGTCCAGCGGCCGCTGTGCATGTGCAGGGCATGGCGCAAATTGCCGACCGCTTCGTGGATTTCCGGCGGGCGGTCATGGCCACGCAGGGCGCGCTTGCTGACTTCGATGCGCATGCGCACGCCATCCAGGGCGACGGCCTGATCGGCCAATGCGGTACGGCCGGCTGCGGTGATGGCGTACAGGCGTTTGCTGCCATGCACCTGGCCACTGATCAGTTCGGCTTCTTCGAGGAAATTGAGGGTGGGGTAGATCACCCCGGGGCTCGGCGTGTAGTTGCCGTCGAACAGGTTCTCGATCTGGCGGATCAGGTCATAGCCGTGGCCCGGTTGCTCGCAGAGCATCGACAGCATCAGCAGCTTGAGGTCACCCGGGGCGAACACCCGCGGGCCACGCTCGCCACGGGCGGGGCGGCGTTCAAAAGGGTCATGTGCGCCATGGTCACGCATTAGCAGGCTTCCGGTGTTTAGATATATCGCAAGATATTACTCAAGATATATCTAAACACAAGCCTCTAAATGCCGATGATTATCATCTACGTCTTGGATGAATCGTTGCCATGCATCGCAATCTGCGGTGGCTTGCATTCGTTCGGGTTGCCCGGTTGCAAGTACGGCATCAGGATCGGTGCCATGCCCTTGAGCACCTGGACGGGCAATGCCGACGTGAACTTGAACGCCTCAGCCGAGCGTCCAGGCACGAAGGCCGTCAGGGTGCCGAAGTGGTTGTCGCCGAGGAAGAACACGAAGGTGGCGGTACGGTTCAGCGAACGCGAGCCGATCAGCCGCCCGCCAGCACCGAAGCTTTCGATACGGTTGTCGCCGGTACCGGTCTTGCCGCCCATTACCAGCGGCGTGCCGTCATTGAGCTTGAAGCTGCCGGAGATGCGCCGTGCGGTCCCGGCGTCGACCACCTGTGACATGGCACCCTTCAGCGCCCGCGCCACTGCCACAGGCAGGATCCGCACACCACGGTCCGGGTCGCTGACCAGCTTGGTTTCATAGGGCGTATGGGCGGCGAAATGCAGGGTATCGATACGCAGCGTCGGCAGGCGCACGCCGTCATTCTGGATGATGCCGACCAGTTCCGACAGCGCGGCCGGGCGGTCGCCGGAGCTGCCGATGGCGGTTGCCAGCGACGGCACCAGATGATCGAACGGGTAGCCTACGCGTTTCCAGCGTTGATGGATGTCGAGGAACGCCTCGATCTCGACCATGGTGCGGATGCGGCTGTCACGCGCACCCTGGTGCCGGCTCTTGAACAGCCAGCTGTAGACCTCCTGGCGCTCGAAACGGCTGGCGTTGACCATTTCGGTGAGCGTGGAACTCGGGTTCTTCAACAGGTAGCCCAGCAGCCACAGGTCCAGCGGGTGGACCTTGGCGATGTAACCCTGGTCGGGCAGGTCGTACTTGCCTGGGCCATAGGCTTCGTACATCTCCGCCAGCTTGCCGTCGGTGAGTTTGCCCAGGGCGATCTTGTCATCCTTGCTGTGGGCACGGACGAAGGCATTGAAGGTTTCCTGGCCGGCTTCCGGGAACAGGTAGCGGTGCACCGCAGCCAGGCGCTGCGGGGTGGCGCGCATGCTGTCGAGGAAGGTGTCCAGGCGCTGTTGCGATGTCTTGCGCTGGTACTTCTTCCAGAAGCGCATCAAGTAACTGGTACCTTCCTTGTCGGCGAAGCGGGCCAGGTATTCCTGGCGACGTGGGTCGGAGTCGTCCTTGAGCAGCGGCACGCGGTTGAACGGCTGCTGGTAGGTGACGTAGCGCACCAGGTCGCGCATCAGGCGGATGAACGGCAGGTTGATCGACTCGCGCAAGGCATCCTTGAGGGTCGGGTTGCGGTTGTTGTCTTCCTTGCGGAAGTTGTTGAACACATGCATGCCGCCACCGGTGAAGAAGGCTTCGCCGGTATTGGCCGAGTACTTGCGCTCCAGCGCCGCATCGAGCATGGCGTCCAGGCTCTGGTTCTTGCTGTTCTGTGCCAGCCATTCCAGCGACCACTGGGTGATGCGGTCGAGCTCGGCGACTTCGACTTTCTTCAACTCGGCGGCAGGTTTGCCGGCGTACTTGTCGTGCAGCTCGGCGATGATCTCCAGATAGGTCGTGAGCACCCGCAGCTTGGCGGTCGAACCCAGTTCCAGTTTGCTGCCTTCGTTGATGTCGAACGGCTGGTTGGTACTGTCGGTTTGGACCCGCACCCGCGAACCATCGGCCGTGCGTTCGAACAAGGTGAAACTGTAGCTCACCTGGTCGGTGGTCTTGGCGGTGAGCAGGCGTTCGCCGATCAGGCCCATCTGCGCAGCGAACTCCGGGTCGGCAAGGTTTTTCAGGTACTGGCTGACCTGCAATTGCAGGTCGGCCTGCAGGGTACTGGTGGCTGACACGTCGAGGCGGTCGAGATCGTACAGCGGGCGGTTGAGCATGGCTGCCAGGCGGTTGCGCGCCAGGCTGATGCCTTTGTTGGTGATGATCGGCACGATGGTCGGCTGGGCAACCCAGTCGCGGTAGACCGCCTTGCTGGCCAGCGCCGCACTGGCCAGCGGTGGCTCGATGATGTTGGCGGCCGCCAGTACGCGGATATGCGCGTCGGTGAGTTCGGCCAGTTCGACCCGGCCCTTGGACAGGTAATGCGAAGGGCGGCGCTGGGCAATCATCAGCGACAGCACCTGGCGCAGGGCCAGGCCGCGTGCGGCCATGCTCTCCGGGTCCGTGGCGGTGGAGTTCAGCGCCTGGTTGACCTGGTCGAAATCGGCGCCGTACCACACCCGCAGGCCCTCGGCCATGCCGTGCACTTCGCCATGCCCGGGCACAGCCGACAGCGGCACGCTGTTGAGGTAGTCACGCACGATCCGGTGGCGCGCTTCGCTGGTGTCGGGGCCGCCCTGGTAGGCGCGTACGCTGGCCGAGATCATCTGGCGAATCTTCTCGGCACCATTGACCGTCAGGCCATCCGGTGAGTGGCGGTACTTCTCCAGCTGGGTGGCCAGGGTACTGCCACCCGCTGACTGGCCAGGCAGGGCCAGGTACTTGGCCACCTGGCTGTACGCGGCCTTGGCAAAGCGCGGCCAGTCCACGGCCGGGTTGTTCTTCACGTCCCTGGTATCGAGCAGGTCGCGGTTCTCGATGAACAGCAGGCTGTTGACCATCACCGGCGGAATGGAGGCGAAATCCGGGTACAGGTGTTGCGGGTAGTTGTACTGGTACAGCGTCTCGCCCCGGCAGTCGGTGATCGACAGGCCGGCCTGGATCTTTTCGATGTATGGCGCGAACAGGCCGTGTTCGACATAGCGCATCAGCGCCGGGGAAAACCGCACCTGCTCGCTGATCAGGTAGTCGCGCTTGAGCAGGCGTGGCAGGAACTCGCCCAGCCCGCTGTAGCCCAGGCGCTTGTCGAAGGGCCCTTCGCCCGGATAGATGATCGCATCGCTCGGCCCTGGCTGCAGCGAATAGGTGAGGGTGGTGGCCAGCTTGCTGAATTCGCGTGACTGCAGGTTGGAGGTGCGGAACTCGTCGTAGGCAGCAAAACCGATGGCGATCAGTGCCACCAGCAGGATCAGGAAAATCAGCCGCCACCAGAGCCTGCGCTGACGTGGGGGCTGCGGTTGTGGCGTCATGGCCGGAGGTGCTTCAGATGCTTCCGTTCTGCTTGGTTCCGATTGCCACAGTGCGCCCATAGTCTTCTATCCGGCCAGATATCTTCGTCTTGCTTGTCTGAAGCTTAGACGGTGGTGGGAACAGGTGAAAAATTTGTAGGAAGCCGAGAATAGTGGCGTAGGACTATGCGGCTTTGGTGTGGGTTTATTCCTATGACGTTGTTGGTAGGGTGGTAGTGGAATTGGGGGCTGGCGCGCCAGCTCCGAAAAACTCGCTGAATTTTCCTGGTTATACAGCGAAAACCCCTGTATCGGACTTCCTATACTGCTCGGCCCTTCGCCGTGCCGGCCGCTCTAGCCCGGCACACGAGCCGGCCCACGAGGCCAGCCTGGCAAGCCAACGTCCCGCCTATCGGCAGGGCTGGTGCTGCACGAAGGTCTACTCCAATAACAAAATGAGGTTGTATTGCTATGCCAGTCGGCAACCCTTCTGCCCCTGCCGAGCCCATCGAGGGCGGCCCGCTCAAGCGTGAGCTGGGCGAACGGCACATCCGTTTGATGGCGCTGGGCGCCTGTATCGGCGTCGGACTGTTCCTCGGTTCGGCCAAGGCCATCGAAATGGCCGGTCCCGCGATCATGCTTTCCTACATCATTGGTGGCCTGGCGATCCTGGTGATCATGCGTGCCCTCGGCGAGATGGCCGTGCACAACCCGGTCGCCGGTTCGTTCAGCCGCTATGCCCAGGACTACCTTGGCCCGCTGGCTGGCTTTCTCACCGGCTGGAACTACTGGTTCCTGTGGCTGGTGACCTGCGTCGCGGAAATCACTGCCGTGGCCATCTACATGGGCATCTGGTTCCCCGATGTGCCGCGCTGGATCTGGGCCTTGATGGCGCTGGGCAGCATGGGCGCAGTCAATCTCATCGCGGTCAAGGCGTTTGGTGAATTCGAGTTCTGGTTCGCCCTGATCAAGATCGTCACCATCATTGCCATGGTCCTCGGCGGCATTGGCGTGATCGCTTTTGGTTTCGGTAATGATGGCGTCGCCGTGGGCATCTCCAACCTGTGGAGCAACGGCGGCTTCATGCCCAACGGCGTGACGGGCGTGCTGATGTCGCTGCAGATGGTGATGTTCGCCTACCTGGGCGTGGAAATGATCGGCCTTACCGCCGGCGAAGCTCGCAACCCGCAGAAAACCATCCCCCAGGCGATCGGCTCGGTGTTCTGGCGCATCCTGCTGTTCTACGTCGGCGCCCTGTTCGTGATTCTGTCGATCTACCCATGGGACGGCATTGGCAGCCAGGGCAGCCCGTTCGTCATGACCTTCGAGCGTCTGGGTATCAAGACCGCTGCCGGGATCATCAACTTCGTGGTGATTACCGCTGCGCTGTCGTCGTGCAACGGCGGCATCTTCAGTACCGGGCGCATGCTCTACAGCCTGGCGCAGAACGGCCAGGCCCCGGCCGCCTTCGCCCGCACTTCGAAAAGCGGCGTGCCGCGCAATGCACTGCTGCTGTCGATCGGTGCGCTGCTGCTGGGCGTGCTGGCCAACTACCTGGTGCCGGAAAAGGTGTTCGTCTGGGTAACCTCGATTGCCACCTTCGGTGCGATCTGGACCTGGGTGATGATCCTGCTGGCGCAGATCAAGTTCCGCGCCGGCCTCTCGACCGCCGAGCAGAAGGCGTTGAAGTACCGCATGTGGCTGTGGCCGCTGAGCTCCTACCTGGCCCTGGCCTTCCTGGTGCTGGTGGTGGGCCTGATGGCGTACTTCGAGGATACCCGCGTGGCGCTGTACATTGGCCCGGCGTTCCTTGTGCTGCTGACGGTGCTGTATTACGCGTTCCGTCTTGCGCCAAAGCAGGAGCAGGGCATCGTCAGCCCGGCTTCCTGATGTGAAAGGGGGGCAGCTAGGCTGCCCCTTGCCCGATCACCGGGGTCGCTGCCACGCGTTGCCCCAACTGCTGGTTCCAGTCCAGCCCACCCGCCAGCAGCAGCATGGCCACCAGCCCGCCCAATGCGGTCAGCAACTGCACCGGCCTGCGATCCCCGCCCCATCCTGCAACTCTGCCGCGCCGTCCAACCTTGCAGCCACGGGCCGCTTCGCCATCACCGTCAACTGGCATTTCTGTCAGTAGTCCCATTGCCTGATTTCCCCTAGCTTGGCTTAAAGGCCAAGCAGGGAAGGCTCGAACACGCATGCATCGCAGAATGCCAGCATTCCTCAAGTATCTGATCGTGGGCACCTTCAACACCGCTATTCATGTCGCGGTGTTTGCGGCGATGCAACTGGCGGGCAACGACCAGGCCCTCAGCAACCTGGTAGCGTTCATGGTGGCGCTGTCCTTTTCATACATTGCCAATGCCCGGTTCACCTTCAGGGTGCCCGTTTCGTTCATGCGCTACTGCGTATTCGTGGCGGGGATGGGCAGCCTCAGTGTGTCACTGGGATGCCTCGCCGACAGCCAAGGCTGGCCACCGCCGTTGACCGTCGGGCTGTTCTGCCTGGTCAGCCTGTTGCTGGGCTTTGTATTTGCGCGATGGGTGTTCACGGAGAAGCGTAGATGGATATTTCGCTGATCGTGCCGGTTTTCAATGAGGAGCAGGCGATCAGGCCATTCTATGACGCAGTGCGCCAAGCGCTTGCCAACCAGGCAGATCAGGTCGAACTGATTTTTATCAATGACGGTAGTCTGGATGGGACCGAAAAACAGATCCGCCAACTGATCGCCGGTGATCCCGATGTTGCCCTCATCGACCTTTCACGCAACTTCGGCAAGGAAGCCGCGCTGTTCGCCGGGCTGGAACAGGCCTGTGGCGATGCTGTCATTCCAATAGACGTCGACCTGCAAGACCCGGTCGAAGTGATTCCCAAGCTGATCGAACAATGGCGGGCAGGCTTCGATGTCGTGCTCGCCAAACGTCGTGACCGCTCATGCGACAGTTACTTGAAACGCTGCACGGCAGCAGGGTTCTACTTACTGCTGAACCGCATTTCGCAGATTCGCATCGAGGAAAACGTCGGTGATTTCCGCCTGCTTGATCGCAAGGTCGTGGAGGTGATCAAGTCGATGCCTGAACAGCAACTGTTCATGAAAGGCATGCTGTCGTGGCCTGGCTTCAAGACTGCGGTGGTCGAGTATGACCGCGCTTCGCGCACGGCAGGGAAGAGCCGCTTCAATGGCTGGAAACTGTGGAATCTTGCCCTGGATGGGATTACCTCGTTCAGTACCATGCCGTTGCGACTCTGGACTTATGTAGGCGGTGTAATCGCATTGCTCGCGCTATTGAGTGCGGCCTGCCAGGTCATCGACAAATGGCTGTTTGGCAACCCGGTGCCGGGCTATCCCTCGTTGATGACTGCCATTCTGTTCATTGGCGGTGTACAGCTGATCGGCATCGGCGTGCTGGGTGAGTACATCGGGCGAATCTACATGGAGTCCAAGCATCGACCACGCTATGTAATTCGGGCCTTGGCAGGACGCCGGAGCAGTCGGAAGACACGCTCGACCTTCAAGGAGGAATAATGCGCATTCTAAATGATTGCCGGGCAGGTGTGACGGGGCCGATCGCTGTGGTAGGGATTCTGTTGCTGGCACTCGCTGTCCGGCTTTACCAACTTGACCTGCAAGTTGTCTGGTACGACGAAGCATTCAGCGTATGGCTGGCTCGAATGCCGATAGATCGGGCAATTTATTTCACAGCCCAGGACGTTCATCCGCCTCTGTACTATCTGCTCTTGCATGCGTGGATGACAGGCTTTGGCGATGGGGTCGTAGCTATCCGTAGTCTCAATGTCGTTCTAGGGGTAGTGACAGTTGCGGCGGGTATGCTATTGGCGCATCGCATGGCTTCGCGACGTATTGCCGTGATGGCAGGTCTGTTATTGGCGATGTTTCCGATTGCTGTTTATTACAGCCAGGAAGCCCGTATGTACGCGCTGCTCGGCTTGCTCATGCTTTCTGCCGCCTACATGTTGTTGTCATGGGCACAGCAGCAGTACAGCCGTTACTTGCTGGGTTATGCGTTATTGATGATTGCCGGCTTGTATACCCATTACTTTGCTGCCTTGGGGGCATTGGTCGGCTGGGTGTATGTTCTGTTTGCCCGAGCACCGGGCGGGCAGCGCCTGATCAGTATGCAGCGGTGGTGGTTGTGCAATCTGCTCATTGCGAGTGCTTACCTGCCTTGGCTTCCGACCTTGTATGGGCAGGTTCATGAAAATACCGGCATGGTGAGCTGGATCGCGCCTGTGACGCTGGTCACCCTACCGCAAAGCCTCTGGATTGCATTCATGCTAGGTGGCGACTCGTCGGTCATGGGCATCATGACGATGGTGCTGACGGTCCTGATCTTTGTCGCGGCCGCCCGTGCTGCTCGTCAAAGCAAAGAGCCTGATAAGGCTGGCGCATTGTTAGTCATCTATTGTTTTGTGCCCGTCTGTGTGACATGGCTGTTCTCCTTTGTTTTGCCGTTGTATATGGAGCGCTACCTCGTGTTTGCCTTTCTCGGGTTACCCATTCTGCTGGCGGTGGCAATGAATGGACTCCGATGGAAATGGCAGGTCACACTGCTCATCGCCTGCCTGTTCTTTGAGGGGGTGGGTCTGGCAAATCTGTATAATCGGGCGTTCAACTTGCGCGGTGGCAACGAATGGGTGAACAACCGGCTTGATTACGTCATGGCCCAGGTTGCCGCGCGCTGGCAGCCAGGTGATGCATTGTTGACGAGTGACAACGCTTTCTGGTCGCTTACGATTGATTTCTACAACAAGACGGGTTCGGCGCCACTGGTTTACAGCGTTGGTGAACTCGATGCGGACACCCTGCTTTATCCATCAAGTCTTGAACACGTCGTAACTGAACCGCGAACGTTGGCAAGCCAATACAAACGGGTCTGGTGGGTGACCAGTGGTGAAGTCACTGAGATCGAGAAGCGGATGGAACAGGATTGGCTCAAGTTGGAAGAGGTGGACAAGGGCGACTCTCGGGCACTGCTGTTTGCAATGCCCGAGCAATCGGCACGGATCAACTGAGCGCGCTCAGGCCGCCATCGGCTCGAAGCTGTCGGCCCGGGCCATCTGCCACATGCGCGAATAGAACTGCCCATCGACCTCGCCGGTCAGTAGTTCCCCAGGCTTGAGGAACACATGCATCTGCGAGAACAGCTTGATCTCGGTGGCCGACACGCGCCGCACCAGGTGCTTGGCCTCCAGCTGTGCCGGGTGTTCAAGGCCCGCTGCAGCCAGCATCTCGGCCAGCGCACGCAAGGTATTGTGGTGGAAATTCAGCACCCGCTGGGCCTTGTCTGGCACCACCAGGGCGCGCTGGCGCAGCAGGTCTTGCGTGGCCACGCCGGTCGGGCACTTGTTGGTGTGGCAGCTCTGCGACTGGATGCAGCCAATGGCGAACATGAACCCGCGCGCCGAGTTGGCCCAGTCCGCGCCGATGGCCAGCACGCTGGCGATGTCGAAGGCGCTGACGATCTTGCCGCTGGCGCCGAGCTTGATCTTGTCGCGCAGGTTCAGGCCGACCAGGGTGTTGTGCACGAACAGCAGGCCCTCGCGCAGCGGCACGCCGATGTGGTCGGTGAACTCCACCGGCGCGGCGCCGGTGCCGCCTTCCTTGCCATCGACCACGATGAAGTCGGGCAGGATGCCGGTTTCCAGCATGGCCTTGGCGATGCCCATGAATTCCCACGGGTGGCCCAGGCAGAACTTGAAGCCCACCGGTTTACCGCCAGACAGTTCACGCAGCTGGGCGATGAAGTGCATCATCTCGATCGGGGTGGAGAAGGCGCTGTGGCGCGATGGCGAGATACAGTCCTCGCCCATCAGCACTCCACGGGTTTCGGCAATTTCCTCGGTCACCTTGTGCTTGGGCAGGATGCCGCCGTGGCCGGGCTTGGCGCCCTGGCTCATCTTGATCTCGATCATCCGTACCTGCGGGGTGCGGGCCTGGGCGGCGAAGCGTTCCGGGTCGAAACGGCCGTCGGCGGTGCGGCAGCCGAAGTAGCCGCTGCCCAGCTCCCACACCAGGTCGCCACCGTGTTCGCGGTGATAGGGGCTGATGCTGCCTTCGCCGGTGTCGTGGTGGAAGTTGCCCAGCTTGGCGCCCTTGTTCAGGGCGCGGATGGCGTTGGCGCTGAGCGAACCGAAGCTCATGGCCGAGATGTTGAAGATCGACGCCGAATACGGCTGGCTGCACTGCGGCCCGCCGACGATGACCCGGAAGCTTGCCGGGTCGGTCAGTGGCGCCGGGCGCATGGAGTGGCCGATGAATTCGAAGCCCGACTCGTAGACGTCGATCAGGGTGCCGAAGGGTTTGTCCGAGGCTTCGTTCTTGGCTCGGGCGTATACCAGCGAGCGTTGGGCACGGGAGAAGGGCAGGGCGTCGCTGTCGGCCTCCAGCAGGTACTGGCGGATTTCCGGGCGGATGGCCTCGACCAGGTAGCGGATGTTGCCAAGGATCGGATAGTTGCGGCGCACCGCGTGGCGTTGTTGCAGCAGGTCGAACAGCCCGATCAGGCTGAGCACCCCGGTGACCAGGGTGAACGGCCACAGCCATTCGTGGTGGAGGAACGGCAGACTCGCCAGGGTGAACAGTACACAAGCGGTGAAGAAGGCATAGCGGCTGAGAAGTGACAGGCTCATACGGGGTCCTTGCGATGGCGCGGTCAGGCTCAGGGCCTGGGGCAAACCCCGACCATAGCCAACTTGGGTGGCAGTGCAAATCAAAATCGGGGTAGCAAAAATCATTCTCGCCTGGGGTGTTCGACGATAAGGTTGCAGTGCCTGTGAGATCGAGCGCCGCCCGCGCGGCGCATCGCGGGTAAACCCGCTTGTATGGTTAGACTTGAAGGGGTGGTGGGACTAAATGCCCGATTCTGACTGTTAGCAGCAGTACAGACCGTGGGAGACATCGCCCCACCCCTTCCACCAAAGCGCCGATAAAGAATGCATC
>NZ_PEMX01000030.1:0-73252 GCF_002759075.1 Pseudomonas sp. 382 | reverse complement strand
GATGCATTCTTTATCGGCGCTTTGGTGGAAGGGGTGGGGCGATGTCTCCCACGGTCTGTACTGCTGCGAACAGTCAGAATCGGGCATTTAGTCCCACCACCCCTTCAAGTCTAACCATACAAGCGGGCATGCCCGCGAAGAGGCCGGAACAGGATGACTCAGGAACCCAGTCCACCTCAGGAGGTCTGTGTTTGCATGTACTACGGTGAACGCTTCAATGCCTGGACCCACCTGGTCGGTGCCGTCCTGGCCTGTATCGGTGCCATCTGGCTGATCGTCGCTGCTGGCCTGCAGGGCGACCCCTGGAAGATCGTCAGTTTCTCCATCTACGGCAGCACCTTGCTGTTGCTCTACAGCATCTCCACCCTCTATCACAGCACCCGCGGGCGGGCGAAGGTGATCATGCGCAAGCTCGATCACCTGTCGATCTACCTGCTGATCGCCGGCAGCTACACCCCGTTCTGCCTGGTCAGCCTGCGCGGGCCCTGGGGCTGGAGCCTGTTCGGCGTGGTCTGGGGCCTGGCGGTGATCGGCATGCTGCAAGAGATCAAGCCGCGCTCGGAAGCGCGTATCCTGTCGATCATCATCTATGCGCTGATGGGCTGGATCGTGCTGGTGGCGGTGAAGCCGCTGCTGAACAGCCTCGGTACTGCCGGCTTCACCTGGCTGGCGGCCGGCGGCGTGTTCTACACCGTCGGCATCATTTTCTTCGCCCTCGACAGCCGCTTACGCCATGCACATGGCATCTGGCACCTGTTCGTGATTGTCGGCAGCCTGATGCACTTCGTGGCGGTGTCGCTGTACGTGCGTTAGCTTTTTGTTTACGAAAAATCACCCCACAACTGCTGCGCTACCGACAGCGCTACCACCGGCGCTGTCTCGGTACGCAATACCCGCGGCCCGAGGCGTGCGGCATGGAAGCCCGCAGCCTTGGCCTGATCGACTTCCGCCTCGCTCAGGCCGCCTTCCGGGCCGATCAGGAACGCCAGCGTTGCCGGCTTGTCATGGCTGGTCAATGGCGCGGCGACCGGGTGCAGCACCAGCTTGAGGTCGGCTTCGGTGCCCTTGAGCCATTCGGCCAGGGTCACCGGTGGATGAATGACCGGCAGGGTCGAGCGGCCGCATTGTTCGCAGGCACTGATTGCCACCTGGCGCCAGTGGGCCAGGCGCTTGTCGGCACGTTCGTCCTTCAGGCGCACTTCACAGCGTTCGCTGACGATCGGGGTGATTGCGTTGGCGCCAAGCTCGGTGGCCTTCTGGATCGCCCAATCCATGCGCTCGCCGCGGGACAGGCCTTGGCCGAGGTGGACGTGAAGCGGTGAGTCGGGCTGGCCGGCCAGGGCCTGGTCGAGGTTGACGCGTACCGTCTTCTTGCCGACCTCGAGCAGTTGGCCGAGGTATTCCTGGCCACTGCCATCGAACAGTTGCACGGCGTCGCCAGGGGCCATGCGCAGGACGCGGCCGATGTAGTGGGCCTGGGCTTCGGGCAGGTCGTGCTCGCCCAGGCTCAGGGGGGCGTCGATGAAGAAGCGGGACAGTCTCATGGGTTTGCTCGGTATAAGAGAGACATAGATCCCCTGTGGGAGCGGGCGTGCCCGCGAATTAGGCACCGCGGTGCCTGGCAAGGGCTTCGCCCTTGTTCGCGGGCATGCCCGCTCCCACAGGGAAAGTGGTATGGCGAACGGTCGGATTTAGCCCGGGTCGCGGAAGTCGGGGTGGAAGTTGGCCGGTACGGCGACGCTGACGCTGTCGCGGGTGGCGATGTCGATGCCTTCGCTGGCCACTTCGGCGAGGAAGTCGATCTGCTCCGGGGTGATCACGTACGGCGGCAGGAAGTACACCACGCTACCTAGCGGGCGCAGCAAGGCGCCGCGGGTCAGGGCGTGCTCGAACACTTTCAGGCCACGGCGCTCCTGCCACGGGTAGGCAGCCTTGGTCGCCTTGTCCTGGACCATCTCGATGGCCAGGGCCATGCCGGTCTGGCGGATCTCGGCGACGTGGGCGTGATCGGCCAGGTGCGCGGTGGCGCTGGCCATGCGCGTGGCCAGGGCCTTGTTGGCCTCGATCACATTGTCCTGCTCGAAGATGTCCAGCGTCGCCAGGGCCGCGGCGCAGGCCAGCGGGTTGCCGGTGTAGCTGTGCGAGTGGAGAAACGCGCGCAGGGTCGGGTAATCGTCGTAGAAGGCCTGGTACACCTTGTCGGTGGTCAGGCAGGCGGCCAGCGGCAGGTAGCCACCGGTCAGGGCCTTGGACAGGCACAGGAAGTCCGGGCGGATGCCGGCCTGCTCGCAGGCGAACATCGTGCCGGTGCGGCCGAAACCAACGGCGATCTCGTCATGGATCAGGTGCACGTCATAACGGTCACAGGCTTCGCGCAGCAGCTTGAGGTACACCGGGTGATACATGCGCATGCCGCCAGCACCCTGGATCAGCGGTTCGATGATCACTGCCGAGAGGGTTTCGTGATGCTCGGCCAGGGTCTGTTCCATGGCGGCGAACATGTTGCGCGAGTGCTCTTCCCAGCTCATGCCCTCGGGGCGCAGGTAGCAGTCGGGGCTTGGCACCTTGATGGTGTCGAGCAGCAGTGCCTTGTAGGTTTCGGTGAACAGGGGCACGTCGCCGACCGACATCGCGGCAATGGTCTCGCCGTGGTAGCTGTTGGTCAGCGTCACGAAGCGCTTTTTCGCCGGTTTGCCGATGTTCTGCCAGTAATGGAAGCTCATCTTCAACGCCACTTCGATGCACGACGAGCCGTTGTCGGCGTAGAACACCCGGTCGAGCCCGGCGGGGGTCATGGCGACCAGGCGTTCGGACAGCTCGATCACCGGTTGATGGCTGAAGCCGGCGAGGATGACATGCTCCAGCTGGTCGACCTGATCCTTGATGCGCTGGTTGATGCGCGGGTTGGCATGGCCGAACACGTTGACCCACCAGCTGCTCACGGCATCCAGGTAGCGTTTGCCGTCGAAGTCCTCGAGCCACACGCCTTCACCACGCCGGATCGGGATCAGTGGCAGCTGCTCGTGGTCTTTCATCTGGGTGCAGGGGTGCCACAAGACCTTGAGGTCGCGTTGCATCCACTGATCGTTGAGGCCCATGGGCACTTCTCCTGGCTTACTGCCTGCTTTGACCGCGTAAGCCTAAGCAAAGCCAGGGGGCAGGACAACCGCTAGTGGTCAATGACGGCAGGTGCGGGTCCATTCCAGCTTGCGAATATGTACGGTGCCAGCCTGTGAAGTGGATATGGTCAGGCGACGGAAGGGTCCCTCGATGAGCTGATGATAGGGTTGGGTGGAGATCGGGCCCGGCCTGAAGTCGGTATAGCCGCTGCCGGACAGGGTGAGCCAGTAGAAATTGCGCGGTATCGGGGCGATCAGTTCCATGTCGCAGCCATCGGTATCCAGCAGCACCTGCACATCGTCGAAGTGCTGGTCGCTGACGACGTAATACTCCAGCCGCAGGCATTCGACTTCCTGGTTGAAGGTGATTTCCACGTCACTGTGCTCGCCAATCACCAGCTCGGTGCCTTCATCGCCTTTGAAGGCTTCATGCAGGCCGGTCCATGACGTACCGTTGGAGCGGATTTTCAGGCCTGAGGGGGTGCGTACCGTCTGGTTGTGCCACAAGAATTGCCTTTCTACCTGTGCGAAATGCTCCACATAGGTCATGGCGCAGCTCCTTTTGTCGGTTTTTTCAGCCAGCTTCGCCTAATGGCCAGAAGCCTGGCTACTGACAAAAATGCCAGTTGCCAGAGGCACTTGATGTCGCCGTGCTGGCAGGGTCCAGATACCTGACGTATTCTTAGCGCATCGACTCTCGGGGCATTCCCGCCTCTTCCCATCCCTGCTATTTCAACTCGGAGTTCGCCGACATGGCTGCTGCTTGGGTGCGCCTGTGCGCGTTGGTATTGATCGGTGTGTCCAGCGGCGCCGCGCTGGCAAAGGACAAGACACCTTCGGCAATCGTCGTGGGTGGCGGCCTGGCTGGCCTGACTGCGGCCTATGAACTGCAGAACAAGGGTTGGCAGGTCACCCTGCTAGAGGCCAAGTCAGGCATGGGTGGCCGTTCGGGCCTGGCCACCAGCGAATGGATCGGTAACGCCAAGGCCCAGCCGGTGCTCAACCAGTACCTTGACCGTTTCAAGCTTGAAACACTGCCCGCTCCGGAGTTCGTCCGTACCCCCGGCTACCTGATCGACGGCGAGTACTTCAGCGCCGCCGACCTGACCACCAAGCAGCCGGCTACCGCCGAGGCCCTCAAGCGCTACGAAAAGACCCTCGACGACCTGGCCCGTTCGATCGATGACCCGCTCAACCCGCAGGCGAACAGCACCCTGTTCGCCCTGGACCAGATCAACGTCGCCACCTGGCTCGACAAGCTGCAATTGCCGGCCACCGCACGGCAGTTGATCAACCAGCAGATCCGTACCCGCTACGACGAGCCATCGCGCCTGTCGCTGCTCTACTTCGCTCAGCAGAACCGCGTCTACCGCGGCGTCAGTGATCGCGACCTGCGTGCCGCGCGCCTGCCAGGCGGCAGCCCGGTGCTGGCCCAGGCATTCGTCAAGCAACTGAAGACCATCAAGACCAGCTCGCCGGTCACGGCAATCGTGCAGGACAAGGACGGCGTCAGCGTCAAGGTCGGCAGCACCGACTACAAGGCCGATTACCTGGTGATGGCGGTTGCTCTGCGGGCGCTGGCCAAGATTCAGATCACCCCAGGCCTGGACACCCAGCATATGGCGGCGCTCAAGGGCACCAACTACGGCTGGCGTGACCAGCTGATGCTCAAGTTCAAGCAACCTGTTTGGGAAAGCCGCGCGCGCATGTCGGGCGAGATCTTCAGTAACGCCGGCCTCGGCATGCTGTGGATCGAGCCGGCGCTCAAGGGCGGTGCCAACGTGGTGATCAACCTGTCGGGTGACAATGCGCGGCTGCTGCAGGCGTTCGGCGACAAACAGATGGTCGACCAGGTGCTGATCCGCCTGCATGCGTTCTATCCACAGGCTCGCGGTGCGTTTACCGGTTATGAGGTCAAGCGTTACAGCATCGATGCCGGCACCGGTGGCGCCTACCTGGCATACGGCCCAGGGCAGATCAGCAAGTACTGGCGCCTGTGGGAGCGCCCGGTGCAGCGCATCACCTTTGCCGGTGAGCACACCGATGCGCTCTACCCAGGCACCCTCGAAGGCGCCCTGCGCAGCGGCCAGCGTGCTGCCGGCCAGGTGCAGGACTTGCTCGCCGGCAAGTCGTTCGACCCGGCCAGGGCTGCGACCGTCGCGGCAGCGGCGACAGCCGGTGCCGCTGTGGCGAAGAAGGACAATGGCGGCGGTTTCTTCTCGCGCCTGTTCGGTGGTTCCGACAAGCCTGAGGTCAAGGCTGCGCCGGTTGCCAAGGTGGAGCCCAAGGTTGAGGCAGGCGCGCCAGCACCGGTACCCGCAGCAGCCCCTGTAGCGCCTGCCCCTGCTGAAATCGCCAAGGAAGAGCCAGCCAAGCCCGCCGCGACGAAGGCTGCGCCAGCCAAGCCGGTACCGGCCAAGCATGCACCGGCACACAAGCCTGCGGCCAAACAGACGAAAAAGGCCGTCGAGCCGAAAAAAGCCACGGTCAGATCCGAGCCGGTGAAGAAGGCGGTGAACAATACTCAGGCCAAGGCCAACTGAATCCTGTAGCGGCCTCTCGCGGGTAAACCCGCTCTTACAGGGAGCGGGCGTGTCCGCGAAGAGGCCGGTACTGGCAACCACGAACTCTCCGCCTATTGTTAATGTTTCCTTAATAGGTAACTTACACACTATTCATCGTATTTATCGATAATCCAAAGCAATTTTTTAAGCTTTTCTTCGATACGTTACGCGCTAGTCTGTGCACAGCTTTCACGGGGAACTACGTCATCATGCAATTGCGCAATTCACCTTCTCGCTATGGCGTGGTCAGCATCGTCCTGCACTGGGGCGTTGCACTGGCAGTCTTCGGCCTGTTCGGCCTGGGCCTGTGGATGGTCGATCTCGGCTACTACGACCCTTGGCGCAAGGCCGGCCCTGACCTGCACAAGAGCATCGGCCTGGTATTGCTGGCGGTGATGCTGTTGCGTGTGGTCTGGCGTTTCATCAGTCCGCCACCGCCGGCACCGGCCAACCACGGGGCATTCACCCGCGTGGCGGCCAAGCTGGGGCACCTGGCGCTGTACCTCGGGCTGTTTGCGGTGATGATCGCCGGTTACCTGATTTCCACTGCCGACGGCGTCGGCATTCCGGTGTTCGGCCTGTTTGAGGTGCCGGCGCTGATCAGCGACCTGCCCGACCAAGCGGACGTCGCCGGCGTGATTCACCTGTGGTTGGCATGGGGCTTGGTGATTTTCGCCGTGCTGCATGCCCTGGCGGCCCTGAAACACCATTACATCGACCGTGACGCGACCCTGACCCGCATGCTGGGCCGCAAAGCTTGACTCTCAACCTCAATTGCATAGGAAGGAAGTAAGGATGTTGAAAAAGACTTTTGCCGCTCTGGCGCTCGGTACCGCTCTGTTCTCCGCCGGCCAGGCCATGGCTGCCGAGTACAAGATCGACAAGGAAGGCCAGCACGCGTTCGTTGATTTCAAGATCAGCCACCTGGGCTACAGCTTCATCACCGGTACCTTCAAGGACTGGGATGGTAACTTCAGCTGGGACCCGGCCAAGCCTGAAGCCAGCAAGATCGATGTCACCCTCAAGACTGTGAGCGTAGATACCAACCACGCCGAGCGGGACAAGCACATCAAGAGCAAGGACTTCCTTGACGTAGCCAAGTACCCCACTGCCACCTTCAAGTCGACCAAGGTGACCCCGACCGGCAAGAACGCCGAAGGTCAACTGACTGCCGATGTCGCCGGTGATCTGACCCTGACTGGCGTGACCAAGCCGGTGGTGATCAAGGCCACCTTCATTGGTGAAGGCAAGGACCCATGGGGCGGCTACCGTGCCGGCTTCGAGGGCAAGCTCGATATCAACCGCAAGGATTTCGCGCCGAAATCCATGGACCTCGGTCCGCTGTCCGAGAAAGTTGAGCTGTACTTTGTGTTCGAAGGTGTTCAGCAGAAGTGATATTGCTGAACAGGCAATAAAAAACGCCGCCCATTGGGCGGCGTTTTTTTATGCCTGATGCATGAACTCAGCCTTTGCGGGTGAGCAGCGCAGGTCGCTCACCACGCGGGCGGCTCGGCAGGTCATCCAACTGCTCTGGCGTCGGGTAACGGTCGAGCTTGGATTCCTTGCGGATGATCACGGGCTGGTGCTGTTCGCGGGGGCTGCGTACTGCCGGCTCCTGGCGCGATGCATCGTTACGCCCGGCCGAACGGTTGCGGCCCGCGCCATTGTTGTCACGACGTGCACCACCACCACCGTTGCTGTTGCGTGGGCGCTTTTCGCCGCTGCCGCTGCGCTGCTGGCCGCCAGTGTTGCGGCCTTGGCCACCACCGTTGTTGCTGCGCTGGCTTGCGCCTTGGCTCTGGCTCTGGCCTTGACCTGCACCACCCGGACGGCGGTTGCGGCCTTGGCCCTTAGCGTTCTGGTAAGGGCTGACGTAGTCGGCGCGGTTCCCGAAGTTGTCGATATCGTCGTCCAGGAACTCCTCTGGATCACGGTCGGCAGCCGGTTTCGGGATAGGGCTGTTGCTGGTCTGCTGTTGCTGGCGCGGCTTCTTGTCACGCGGCTTGCGTTGCTGCTGTTGCTTGTCGCCAGACTTTTCCTTGTCGGCCGGCTTGTCCGCAGCCTGCTGCTTGGCCTTGCCTTTATCCTTGCCTTTGTCCTTGCGGCCGCCATTGGCATCTTTGCCGCCTTCGCCGCGAGCCTGCTGGTTGCGACCGCCGCGGCCGCTGTTCTGCTGGCGTTCGCGCACTTCAGGCTTTTCAGCTTCTACCTGGCTGGCGTCGAAGCCCATCAGGTCGCCATCCGGGATCTTCTGCTTGGTGACCCGCTCGATGCTCTTGAGCAGCTTTTCTTCATCCGGCGCAACCATCGAGATGGCCTCGCCCGAGCGCCCGGCACGGCCGGTACGGCCGATGCGGTGCACGTAGTCTTCCTCGACGTTCGGCAGCTCGAAGTTGACCACGTGGGGCAGCTGGTCGATGTCCAGGCCTCGGGCGGCGATGTCGGTGGCCACCAGCACGCGTACGCTGTTGGCCTTGAAGTCGGCCAGGGCCTTGGTGCGGGCGTTCTGGCTCTTGTTGCCGTGGATAGCGGCAGCGGTCAGGCCGTGCTTTTCCAGGTACTCGGCCAGGCGGTTGGCGCCGTGCTTGGTGCGGGTGAATACCAGAACCTGCTCCCAGGCGCCCAGCGTGATCAAATGCGCCAGCAGGGCGCGTTTGTGACTGGCGGGCAGCCGGTAGACGCGCTGCTCGATACGCTCGACGGTGGTGTTTGGCGGGGTGACCTCGATACGCTCCGGGTTGTGCAGGAGCTTGTCGGCGAGGTCGGTGATGTCTTTGGAGAAGGTCGCCGAGAACAACAGGTTCTGGCGCTTGGCCGGCAGGCGGGCAAGGACCTTCTTCACGTCATGGATGAAGCCCATGTCGAGCATGCGGTCGGCTTCGTCGAGGACCAGGATTTCAACGTGGGCCAGGTCGACCTTGCCTTGGCCGGCCAGGTCGAGCAGGCGCCCCGGGCAGGCGACGAGCACGTCGACACCCTTGGCAATGGCCTGGATCTGCGGGTTCATGCCGACGCCGCCGAAGATGCAGGCGCTGACCAGTGGCAGGTCGCGGGCGTACACCTTGAAGCTGTCGTGTACCTGGGCGGCGAGCTCGCGGGTTGGGGTCAGGACCAGGACACGCGGCTGGCGTGGGCCATGACGCTGGGATTTGTCGGGGTGGCCGGCCGGGAACAGGCGCTCAAGGATCGGCAAGGCGAAGCCGCCGGTTTTACCAGTACCAGTCTGTGCGGCAACCATCAGGTCGCGGCCTTGCAACACGGCGGGAATGGCCCGCTGTTGCACCGGGGTCGGCTGGGTGTAGCCCGCTGCCTCGATAGCGCGGACAAGAGCCTCGGAGAGACCGAGGGAAGCAAAGGACATGGGCAATCCTGTTCTCGTGTGGGCTGGGCCCGTTGGGATGTTCTGCCTGGCGCGACGGGCATCCAAGGGATGCGATCGCGTCCGGTCCAGCTGGGCTTTCACTGCGCATCCGGGAAGCGGAGGGTGGACGCCAAGGGGCGTCGATGCCGATCGGGATGCCTGTTGCGAGGCCGAGCGTCCGGGCGTGAGCCGGGCGGGAAGGCCCGAGTATAACAGAGCTGACGCCGCGTGCTGCTTTCCTGCTGCTCAACGGTGCCGACAAGACTGCCAGGATCCTAAGCAGTAGGTGGCACCGCAAATGGGCGATGCGTGGCGTGGCGTGGCATTACGTGCTTACCAAGGCTAAGGCCAGTGAAGATCAAGCCCCTGTTTCAGGCCTCAGCGATCGGAAGAACGCAGCAGGTGCGCCTCGATATCCTTGCGCCGGCCGCCCAGTGACAGGCGCAGGCTCGGGTGGCGCAGGCACTGACGCAATTGCTCGGGCTCGATGCGCCCATGGCGTTCGTTGAGGTTTTCCAGCGCCTTGTCCCACCAGGCCGTTGCACAAGCGCGATCGAACTCGTTGGGGTAGGGGTAGCAGCCATACAGCAGTTCGCGCACGAACTGGCGCTCGCGGCTGGGCATGGTCAGGCTCAAGGCTTTGTAACCCAGACGCTGCAAGGTCGGAGGGCGTGGCAGCTGGTCGTTGACCAGTGCCACATCGGCAAGCGCCGCCGGCCCCAGTGGGTTATGGCCGTGCTTACCCAGCCAGGCCTGGATCTTGGCGCGGAACTGGGCCTTGCGGCTCCAGTAGTGATGAATGACGTCGGTGCATTCGGCCAATTCCATCTTGCGGTAAGCGGCCACCGCCAGGCAGAACTCTTCCAGGGTGTAGGCAGTGCGGGCCAAAGGGTAGAACTCGTCCATCATGGCAATCGAGCGGTCCAGCACGTCGCTGTTCTCGGCGCACAGGCCAATCACGCCCGAGTTGACCAACGGCATCTGGCAATCGGCCAGGCCACGTGGTTCGAGAATGCCGAGCAGATTCTTGTACAGCAGGCACTGCTGGTTCGCGCCGTAGCGCGCGCCAATGGCATTGCACAGCAGCGTGCCTGGCTTGACCCGCTGGAACAGTTGCAGCGGCGACTTGCGGAAGAAGGTATCGGTGTCGATCAGCACGGCCTGGGGGTGTTGCTGCAGCACTTGGCGCAACAGCACATGCTTGCTGCGGAAGTGATAACCGTGGGGCTGGTTCCAGGCCTTGCGGGTGGCCTCGTCAAGCAGATGAACGGTTACGGGCAGTTTTGCGTAAGGCTCGGCTTTGTCGGTATAGACCTGGATGTCGATGGCCAGGTTGGTATTGCCCCCCAGATTCGCAATAGCGCTGACGATGCTAAAGCAGGCTTCCTGATGATAGGTGGCCGGGCCGAACGCCAAGTAGACGAGCTGAGGGCGAGATGGCAGAAAATGTTGCATTGCAGACGACACCTATCAAAGCCACAAAATAAATAAGGCCCTAGTCTACGACTAAAGCCTTAATTGTTTGAGAATTTGATGACGCCAAAAAGTTTCAGCGTGGCAGTTTCAGATTGTTCCAGATCGCCAGGCTCGCCTCGGCCTGGTTGAGGGTGTAGAAGTGCAGGCCCGGTGCGCCGCCTTGCAGCAGTTGTTCGCACATGCGGGTGATGACTTCTTCGCCAAAGGCCTGGATGCTCGCCGTATCGTCGCCGTAGGCTTCCAGCTGCTTGCGAATCCAGCGCGGGATCTCGGCGCCGCACGCATCGGAGAAACGCGCCAGTTTGCTGTAGTTGGTGATCGGCATGATGCCGGGCACCACCGGGATGTCCACGCCCATCTTCTGCGCCCGCTCGACGAAGTAGAAGTAGCTGTCGGCGTTGAAGAAGTACTGGGTGATGGCGCTATCGGCACCGGCCTTGACCTTGTGCACGAAGTTGCCCAGGTCGGCCTCGAAGTTGCGCGCCTGTGGGTGCATTTCCGGATAGGCCGCTACTTCCAGGTGAAAGTGGTCGCCGGTTTCCTGGCGGATGAACTCGACCAGGTCGCTGGCATAGCGCAGCTCGCCACTGGCCATCCCCATGCCCGACGGCAGGTCGCCACGCAGGGCGACGATGCGCTTGATGCCGGCGGCCTTGTATTCGGCCAGCAGGGCGCGCAGCTCGTCCTTGGTGTCACCCACGCAGGACAGGTGCGGTGCGGCAGGGACCTTCACTTCGCTTTCCAGCTGCAGCACGGTGTTCAGTGTGCGGTCGCGGGTCGAGCCACCGGCACCGTAGGTGCAAGAGAAGAAGTCCGGATTGTACGCGGCCAGCTGGCGGGCCACGCCCATCAGCTTTTCGTGACCGGCGTCGGTCTTGGTTGGGAAGAACTCGAAACTGTAACGGCGATCTTGGGACATCTGGCGTTCCTCGAGCAGCAAGCCTCAAGCAGCAAGCTGCAAGTAAAAGCCAGATCGGTGATGGCCGATCTGGCTTGGGCATCGTTCAGGTTTCGGCGTTGAAGCGTATCGCTTCAAGCCTGCCGCTTAGTAGCGGTAGGCGTCCGGCTTGAACGGGCCTTCGACGGTCACACCGATGTACTCGGCCTGTTGCGGGGTCAGCTGGGTGACCACGCCACCGAAGCCGCGGACCATTTCCAGGGCCACTTCTTCGTCGAGTTTCTTCGGCAGCACTTCCACGGTCAGGCGCTCGGCCTTCTTGGCAGCTGGCAGTTCGGCGAACTTCTGCTCGAACAGGAAGATCTGTGCCAGCACCTGGTTGGCGAACGAACCGTCCATGATGCGGCTCGGGTGGCCAGTGGCGTTACCCAGGTTCACCAGGCGGCCTTCGGCCAGCAGGATCAGGTAATCGTCGTTCTGCGGGTCAAAAGTACCCGCGCCGGTGCGGTGAATCTTGTGAACCTGCGGCTTGACCTCTTCCCATGCCCAGTTCTTGCGCATGAAGGCGGTGTCGATCTCGTTGTCGAAGTGGCCGATGTTGCAGACCACGGCACGCTTCTTCAGGGCCTTGAGCATGTTGGCGTCGCAGACGTTGACGTTGCCGGTGGTGGTGACGATCAGGTCGATGCGGCCCAGCAGGTCGGCGTTGATGCCGGCTTCGGTACCGGTGTTGATACCGTCCTTGAATGGCGAAACGACTTCGAAGCCGTCCATGCAGGCCTGCATGGCGCAGATCGGGTCAACTTCGGTGACCTTGACGATCATGCCTTCCTGACGCAGCGACTGGGCCGAGCCCTTGCCCACGTCACCGTAGCCGATGACCAGCGCTTGCTTGCCCGACAGCAGGTGGTCGGTGCCGCGCTTGATGGCATCGTTCAGGCTGTGACGGCAGCCGTACTTGTTGTCGTTCTTGCTCTTGGTGACCGAGTCGTTGACGTTGATCGCCGGGACTTTCAGCTCGCCTTTGGCCAGCATGTCCAGCAGGCGGTGCACGCCGGTGGTGGTTTCTTCGGTCACGCCGTGGATCTTTTCCAGCATGGCCGGGTATTTCTTGTGCAGGATTTCGGTCAGGTCACCACCGTCGTCCAGCACCATGTTGGCGTCCCAAGGCTGGCCATCCTTCAGGATGGTCTGCTCGATGCACCACTCGTATTCCTGCTCGGTTTCACCTTTCCAGGCGAATACAGGAATGCCGGCGGCGGCGATGGCGGCAGCGGCCTGGTCCTGGGTGGAGAAGATGTTGCACGACGACCAGCGGACTTCGGCGCCCAGTGCGACCAGGGTTTCGATCAGCACGGCGGTCTGGATGGTCATGTGGATGCAGCCGATGATCTTCGCGCCCTTGAGCGGTTGCTCGGCTTGATACTTGCGGCGCAGGCCCATCAGTGCGGGCATTTCCGATTCGGCGATGATGACTTCCTTGCGGCCCCAGTCGGCCAGGGAAATGTCGGCGACCTTGAAATCGGAAAAACCAGCAGGCGTGTTTACAGCGCTCATGAGAGCCTCCATTCGTAGTGTGCGAATGGGCGCCGTTGTGCGTTGAGCGTCCGCTTCAGCGGACAACGCCCCAACCGAGCCTGACAGGCCGAGCCTGCTGCAGCGCCCCTCGGATGGGTGGCGGGATGGCCGCCACAGTGAGCAGCCATGAGAACGGCTGCGATTATAGCCGTGGCTGTGTGACACACCCAAGGCTTTCTGTCGATTTATCGCGACGATAGTCGATGTTCAATGGAGCGGTGGCGGCCGCTCTGCCATCATTACTTCACGTTAGCCAAGCCGGTCAGGAGTACAGATGAACTTTCACACCCGCAAGTGGGTTAAACCCGAAGACCTCAACCCCAACGGCACGCTGTTCGGCGGCAGCCTGCTGCGCTGGATCGACGAAGAAGCGGCAATCTACGCGATCGTCCAGCTAGGCAACCAGCGCGTGGTGACCAAGTACATGTCGGAGATCAACTTCGTCAGCGCCTCGCGCCAGGGCGACATCATCGAGCTGGGCATCACCGCCACCGAGTTCGGCCGCACCTCGATCACCCTCAAGTGTGAAGTGCGCAACAAGATCACCCGCAAGAGCATTCTGACGGTCGACAAGATGGTTTTCGTCAACCTGGGTGAGGATGGCCTGCCGGCGGCCCATGGGCGGACCGAAATCAAGTATATCCAGGACCAGTTCCCGGACTCCGCAGTCGAATGACGCTGGGGCCGCAGGGCGGCCCCAGTGTTTTCAAGGCTGTACGCTGACCTTGCGCACCACGCGCCCGATGCTCAAACCCTGCACCAGGATCGACGACAACACCACGATGTAGGTGATCGATAGCAGCAGGTCGCGTTCGTCGCCCATTGGCAGCGACAGCGCCAGTGCAACCGACACGCCTCCCCGCAGGCCGCCCCAGGTCAGCACACGGATGGTGCCTTGGGGCACCGGCCGCCAGCGCCGCAACAGCACGATCGCTGGGGCTACGGTCAGTAGCCGCGAGAGCAGCACTGCCAGCGCCAGCACACCACCCGCCGCCAGGTGCAGCCAGTTGAACGGCAGCAGCAACAGCTCCAG
Organism: Pseudomonas sp. 382; assembly: GCF_002759075.1. Taxonomy (NCBI): domain Bacteria; kingdom Pseudomonadati; phylum Pseudomonadota; class Gammaproteobacteria; order Pseudomonadales; family Pseudomonadaceae; genus Pseudomonas; species Pseudomonas sp. 382. Next base: position 59,223 of record NZ_PEMX01000030.1, on the reverse strand, counting down.
GCCAATCAAGGCGAACAGCAGGGCATTGAGCATGTCGTCGATCAGTTCCCAGAAGCCGTCCATATAGCGGCGGGTCATGTCGTTCATCGCCAGGTTGCGGCCCAGGTTGCCGATGATCAGCCCCGCCACCACCATGGCGATCGGTGCTGAAACATGCAGCTCGTAGCACATCGCCGAGCCACCGATCACCAGTGCCAGGGTCAGCATGACCTCGACCTGATACTGCTCGACGCTCTTGATCATGCGGTAGGTGGCATAGCCGATCACACCGCCGAACAGCACCCCGCCGATGGCTTCGCGGGCGAACAACAGGGCGGTGTCGGTGACGCTCGGCGTTTCGCCCAGCTGAATGATGCCCAGCAAAACGGTGAACACCACGACCGCGGTACCGTCGTTGAACAACGATTCGCCGACGATGGTGGTCTTCAATGGCTTGGAGGCGTTGGCGGTGCGCAGCGCACCCAGCACGGCGATCGGGTCGGTCGGGGAGATCAGCGCGCCGAACAACAAGCAGTAGATCAGCGGCACCTGCCAGCCGAACAGGGCGAACACCCAGTGCGACAGGTAGCCGATCACCACGGTGGCGATCAGCACGCCCAGGGTGGCCAGCAGGCCAATCGGCCAGCGGTAGCTGCGCAGGTCGCTGAGGTTGACGTGCAGTGCCCCGGCGAACAGCAGGAAGGCCAGCATCCAGTGCATCAGCAGGTCGTTGAAATCGATCTGGTTCATCAGGCCTTCGACGCGTTCTTCCAGGCCGGGGAAGCCGATCAGGCTCAGGCCCTGCAGGATGAGGGAGAACAGTAACGCCGTGACCATTACGCCGATGGCGGGTGGCAGGCCGATGAAACGGTAATTCACATAGGTGAGGAGGGTGGTGAGGCAGATAAACGCGGCAACTAGTTCAAGCATCCCGAATCCTGTGACAGTGGCTTCCAAGTCGTTACCCGAATGGCTCGGGCAGTTCTTTGATGATCTGGCGAGGGGGTCGGGACACAGGATTTGACCAGGATTGTCGGAATCGTTCCGAGCGTTCACTGCTGAAGGTTGCATTAGGGCGGCCAGGTGCATGCCACAGCATTTTCAGCGCCTGTAAGATCGAGCGCCGCCCGCGCGGCGCATCGCGGGCAAGCCCGCTCCCACATCTGTTTCGGGCCAGTCACTCCTGTACCGCCAACAGGGCCCGCCTTGGTGCATGACTGAAGGTCGATGATAAGCAGTGACGCATGGCTGAAGGCCGATGGTAAGCAATGGTGCCCGCCTTGATATGGAAGGGGACAAACAAGGCGGTCCCTGATGGCTTCACAGAAGAGATTGGCCCGAAACAAATGTGGGAGCGGGCTTGCCCGCGATGCGCCGCGCGGGCGGCGCTCGATCTGACAGGCGCTGAATCGCTCCCGGCGTACACATCCCAGGCAACCTGCGGCCCAACGCTATATATTCATCCCTCAAAAACGTCACAAGGATCCAGAGGCGTGCTGGCAACTTCCCTGGTATTGGTCGCCGCCCTGCTGCACGCGACCTGGAACACCTTGATCAAATTCAGCGCCGAGCGCCTGCTGGTGATCGCCAGCATGGACGTCGTGGCGTTGCTGTTCGCCGTGTGCGCCGTGGCCTTCACCGAGTTTCCGCCCGCCGAGATCTGGCCTTGGCTGCTGGCTTCGGCGCTGGCCGAGCAGTTGTACCGGTTCCTGCTGATCCAGGCCTATCGGGTCGGTGACCTGGGGCTGGTCTATCCTCTGATGCGCGGCCTGTCGCCGCTGGTGGTACTGGGGCTGACCCTGGCGTTTGCCGGTGAGTCGCTCAGCTCGCAGCAGATCATCGGCATCCTGCTGATCCCGTGTGGCATGGCTTGCCTGTTGTGGCAAGGAGGAGGGGGTGATCGGTTGCCCTGGTCGATGTTGCCGGTGGTGGCGCTGATCGGCCTGTGTATCGGTTGCTACACCTGGTTCGATGGCCAGGCGGTGCGTTTGTGGGGCAAGCCTTGGGACTACCTGGTGTGGTTGACGCTGCTCAGCGCCTGGCCATTCCCGTTGCTGGCCGGGGTGGCGCGGCGGGCGCCATTCATGCTGTTCTGGCGCACCCAGTGGCGTTTGGGGTTGGCAGTGGGCTTTTGCGTACTGTTCAGTTACGCACTGGTGTTGTGGGCCATGCACCTGGGGTCGGTGGCCGAAGCGGCGGCCCTGCGCGAACTGAGTGTGATCCTGGTGGTGCTGATGGGCATGCGCTACCTCAAAGAACCTTTTGGCGGGCCGAGACTCCTAGCTTGCGGGCTGGTCCTGGCAGGCATGCTGGTGATGAAGCTCTGACCTCTCGATCGAACAAGGAATCCAGTCCATGACCGTTGCCCTGTGGTGCATTCTCATCGCGTTGTTTCTGGCGCCACTGTGCGCATTGATCGCCAAGGTGTCGAGCGGCCGCTTTGGCCTCAAGGACAATCACGACCCGCGCGCCTTCCTCGACACGCTGTCGGGCTTGCCGCGCCGCGCACATGCTGCCCAGCAAAATAGCTACGAGGCTTTTCCGGCGTTTGCGGCGGCGGTGCTGGTGGCCGATATCGTCGGTAATGCCGAACAGGTGACCCAGGATGTACTGGGTGTGATGTATATCACCAGTCGCCTGCTCTACATCATCTGCTATCTGGCGGACTGGGCGGCGCTGCGTTCGCTGGTTTGGGTTGCCGGGTTGGCGTTGATCGTTTCGTTCTTCGTGGTTTCAGTCTGAGACCGAGTCGCCTGCTTCGCGGGCTTGCTCGCTCCCACAGGTACAGCGCAGCAGTCGAGGGCCGTGGCGTACCTGTGGGAGCGGGCGAGCCCGCGAAGAACCCACCGCCGATCAAAGCACTTTAGGCACCTCAGGCAGTGGCTGGCCTTTGGGCCACAGCATCCAGATCTGCCCCTGCTGCTTCATGTTCCCGGCCAGTTCCCCGGCCTCCGGGCCGGTCCCCCAGAACAGGTCGGCACGCACTTCCCCGGCAATCGCTCCACCCGTGTCCTGGGCCGCCACCGGGCGTACCACCGGCGACCCATCCGGGCGCGTGGTAGACAGCCACAGCAGGCTACCCAGCGGAATCACCTTGCGGTCGATGGCCACGCTATATCCAGCGGTGAGCGGCACGTTCAGCGAGCCGCGAGGCCCTTCGTTGCTGTCCGGGCGAGTACTGAAGAACACATAACTCGGGTTGCTGGCCAACAGTTCCGGCACGCGCTGCGGGTTGGCCATGGCCCAGGCGTGGATGCTGCCCATGGTCACGTCTTCTTTTTTCAACTGGCCTTGCTCCACCAGCCAGCGGCCGATTGGCCGGTAGGGGTGGCCGTTCTGGTCGGCGTAGCCCAGCCGCAGCTGGCGGCCATCCTCCAGCTGGATCCGGCCCGAACCTTGGATCTGCAGGAATTGCAGGTCCATCGGATCGGTCAGCCAGGCCAGCACAGGCGCCTTGACCCCATCGCGGCTGATCACCTCGGCGGTGTCGTAGGGTTTGAGCACGCGACCGTCCAGGCGGCCACGCAGGCGCTTGCCCTTGAGTTCGGGGTATACGCTGGCCAGATCGACCACGATCATGTCTTCGGGTACGCCATAGACTGCCACGTGGGCCGCTTCGGTGCGCTTCAGGCTGCCGGGGTAGACCGGCTCGTAGTAGCCGGTGATCAGGCCGTTGGCGTTGTTGTCGGCGGCACGCAGGCCATACACCTGCAGGTTCTGCTCAAGGAACGTACGTACCTGGGTGGCACTCGCCGTGTCGCTGCCGGCCGCTTCACAGGTGGCGGCCCACACCGTGTCGCGCTTGAGTTTCTCGCAGCCGGCGCGCCAGGCGTAGAAGCCGGCCAGCAGGTCTTCATCGCTGACCGCAGGCAGGTCTTTCCAGGTAGCAGGGGCATAGGTAGCAATGGCGTGAGGCTCGGGCTTGGCGTTTTCGCCGCCGTTGCAGCCGGCCAGCAGGGCGAGTGCCGGGAGTGTCCAGGCCAGATGGCGCAGGGCAGATTTCATCAATGATTACCTGTGGCTGGCGAACATGAAGATTCGCCCTTGTGTTTTATGTGGCTATTGGTCTTTGCCTGGCAGGCAGCGATACTGACCGCCCCTTTGTGTAGGCTCAAGTGACCGTGATGTTCAAGCGATTGACCGTTGTACTGCTCGCTGCCCTTGCCCTGACGGCCTGTGACCGGGTCGACCCTAATTCGCCGCTGGGCAAACGCAAGGCAATATTCAAGGACATGCTCAAGACCAGCGAAGACATGGGCGGCATGTTGCGCGGCCGCTTGCCCTTCGACGGGGTGAAGTTCGCCGCGGGTGCGTTGAAGCTCGATGGCTTGGCCCATGCGCCGTGGCAGCATTTTCCGCAAGCGCGGGACGAGGGTGACAGTAGTGCCCGACCGGAAGTGTGGGAACGTCAGGCGCGCTTCCATGACCTCGCCCGGCAACTGGAGAGCGTGACCGGTGAGTTGGTTGACGTGACCCGGACCCAGCCGTTGGACGCGGCGCAACTGAAGGCGCCGATGGACAAGGTCGAGGCGGCGTGCAAGGCGTGTCATAGCGAATTCCGCAACCATTGATCGCCTGCGTCAACAGGCGATCAGGCAGATCAGCGATCCAGGTCGTCCACCGCTTCCTGCAGTTCTTTACGAGACTCGGCAAGCTTGTCCTTGCGCTTGTTGATCTTTTCCGCGTCGCCTTTTTTCTCGGCCTTCTTCAGGTCCTTCTCGCGCTGCGCCACCTCGTGACGGGCATCGAGCACTTTCTGCTCGCGCTCTTTGCGCAGGCCGGCGTCGGTGCAATGCTCAACGCCGCGCAATGCTTCCTCGAGCCCAGCAACCTGATCGCTGTTACCGTGGTCGCGGGCGATTTTCAGCTGGTTCTCGATGGCACTGCGCTTGGCGGCGCAACCGGTCAGGCCCTCGTCGGGCTGGGCGGCTTGGGCAGCGCCAGCAGCCAGGCCAAGCGTGGTCAGCAGTGCCAGGGTGGAAAACATGTTCATCAAAGCCTCCTTGAGGGGGCGGGGCAGCAAAAGATGGAGCAAATCCTGCCTTGGTTTTGCCTATATAGGAACCCTTGGTGGATATTTCTGAAGTAATCCAGACAATTTCCTACAACGGATTTTGTTAAAACTCATTGCCTCACACCGGTGGCAGCCGCAGGGAACCCCTGGATGCCGCTTTCGCTCAGCTGCTCCGCCAGGGCCTGCACCTGCTCGGCCGCAAAAAATGCGTGCAGGTGGCTGGCGCGGGATGCGCCAATACCGGGCAAGGCTTGCCATTGCGTGGCTGAACGCTGGGTTAGGGTTGCCCAGTCCTCCTCGAGTGGAAGATTGCGCGGTACTGGCACGCCAAGACCGCTGACCCACTGGGCGAAAGGCCTGCTGCGGCCAGCCTCGAAGCTTTGTTGCAGGCGCCTGGCGCGGGTATCGCTGATGCCAGGTAGCTGGGCCAGTCGCTCGGCGTCCAGCGCCAGCCAGTCTGCCAGCGTTGCCACCTGCCCGCCTCGTACCAGTCGTCGCCATGTGCCGGGCCCGGTGCCCCGCATGGCCAGGCCCTGTTTGCCGCTGAGCCAGGTGAGCCGAGCAATGAACTGGTCTTCACAGCCTTCACTAGCCTGCCAGCATGTCAAAGCGTTGTATTGATCTGGCGCAGGTGCCGTAACCGCATCGCGCTCGGTGGCGCGCAGCACTACCTGCTCGAAGCGCGGGATGGTCAGCCCCGCCAGGCTGATGGCTACCTGGTCTCCCGGGCGAATGTCGAGTGCCTGCCAGCGAGCCAGGGAGCCCAGGCTTACCTGGGTAACCAGGCGGTCGTCGAGCCGTACTGGCTGCAGCTTCAGCACCGGTGTGATTCGCCCCGTGCGGCCTATGCGAAAGCGCACGTCACGTACTTCGGCCAACGCCCGGGCAAAGGGGTGCTTCCAGGCGGCAATCCAGTACGGCGCATTGGTTTGCCAGCGTTCGGCGGATGGCCGTGCGTTCTGACGCAGGATCACCCCATCCGTGGCGAAGGGCAGGGCAGAGCGATACCAATGCTCGCGCCAGTGTGCCGCCTCGCCAGCGCTGCGGATGGCCACGCTGTAGCGCTGGCTATCGGGAAAACCCAGCGCAGCCAGCTGAGCCACTCGCTCGCCCTGATCGCTTGGCCCTTGCGGCCAGTCCCAGACAAACAGCGCAATGCCCGCGCCTTGTTCACGAGCGAGCTGCTTGCGCGCCAGCAAGCCCGCGACGGTGCCGCGCGCGTTGACGCTACCTTGCTGCGCTTGCACATGATCAACCAGCCGCAGGTACAGCTCACCTTGCAGAATCAGATCAACGGGGTTGGGCAACTGCTGGTTGATACCTTGCAGAACTTCGATATGTCGGCTCCAGTCATGTCCCTGGTTGCCATCACCACGGCTGAGCAACTGCACCAGCCTGCCTTGGCGATAGACCAGGGTCACGGCGACGCCATCGACCTTCGGCTGCAGCCAGACGCCTGTCTTGCCGACCATCCATTGGCTCACGGCCTGTTCATCCGAGAGCTTGTCGACACCGGTGTGGCGGATCGGGTGGGCAATTGGCCCGCGTGCGCTGGCCAAGGAGTCCAGCTCGCTCTCCAGGGCGAAACACCCTTGCAGGTGCAGCAGGCGTTGCCGGCTCTGGTCATAAACTTCATCGGCCACCAGGGATTCGCCCAGACGATGGTAGTGATCATCCCACTGGCTGACCGCCTCGCGCAGGCGTGTGACTTCGGCGCGTGCCCGCTCGGCAGGCCAGGCCGGGCAGCCAGCGGCGTGCGCGTTGAACGAAAAAGCGAGCAGAAACAGGAACAGCAACGGCATGGCCAGCATCCTTGCTTGGCGGAGGGGAAGCCTCAGCCTAGGCAACGGCAGCGCGTGTTGCGCCGCCCAGTTGTCAGCCGATATGTCACAAAAAAGCCCCTGCCGATCACTCGGCAGGGGCTTTCAGTTACCGCAGCAGGAAAATTACAGGCCGGCAGCGTCACGCAGCGCCTGGGCGCGGTCGGTGCGTTCCCAGGTGAAGGTGGTGAAGGTGTCGTCGCCGACGGTCTTCTGCTGCGGCTCGCGGCCGAAGTGGCCGTAGGCCGCGGTTTCCTGGTACATCGGGTGCAGCAGGTCGAGCATCTTGGTGATGGCGTAAGGGCGCAGGTCGAAGCACTCGCGTACGATCTGGATGATCTTGTCGTCGGACACCTTGCCGGTGCCGAAGGTGTTGATCGAGATGGAGGTCGGCTGGGCCACGCCGATGGCGTAGGACACCTGGATCTCGCAACGTTCGGCCAGGCCGGCGGCAACGATGTTCTTGGCCACGTAGCGGCCGGCGTAGGCGGCGGAGCGGTCGACCTTGGAAGGGTCCTTGCCGGAGAACGCGCCACCACCGTGACGGGCCATGCCGCCGTAGGAGTCGACGATGATCTTGCGGCCGGTCAGGCCGCAGTCGCCCACCGGGCCACCGATGATGAAGTTGCCGGTCGGGTTGATGTGGAACTGGGTGCCCTTGTGCAGCAGTTCGGCCGGCAGGGTGTGCTTGACGATCAGCTCCATCACGGCTTCCTGCAGGTCTTTCTGCGAGACCTCAGGGTTATGCTGGGTCGACAGGACCACGGCGTCGATACCGACCACTTTGCCGTTTTCGTAGCGGCAGGTGACCTGGGACTTGGCGTCCGGGCGCAGCCACGGCAGCAGGCCGGACTTGCGTGCTTCGGCCTGGCGCTCGACCAGGCGGTGCGAGAAGCAGATCGGTGCTGGCATCAGCACGTCGGTTTCGTTGCTGGCATAGCCGAACATCAGGCCCTGGTCGCCTGCGCCCTGGTCTTCCGGCTTGGAGCGGTCGACGCCCTGGGCGATGTCCACCGACTGCTTGCCGATGATGTTCATCACCGCGCAGGTGGCGCCGTCGAAGCCGACGTCGGAGCTGTTGTAGCCGATGTCGATGATGACCTTGCGCACCAGCTCTTCCAGGTCGACCCAGGCGGAAGTGGTGACTTCGCCGGCGATGATGGCGACACCGGTCTTGACCAGGGTTTCGCAGGCAACGCGGGCGTACTTGTCCTGGGCAATGATGGCATCAAGGACCGCGTCCGAAATCTGGTCGGCGATCTTGTCCGGATGCCCTTCGGACACGGACTCGGAGGTGAAAAGGGAGTATTCGCTCATCTCGACGGGTTCCTAAAATTTACCGATGGTGAGTGTCGCCAGCCGTCCGCTGAAAATGGCGGACCTGGATCTGGAAACCGTTACGCAAGCCCACATAGAGGCTGTCCCCGGGGGCAAGCCCGGCTGCTGTGGCCCAACGGGCCAGGTCGTCCTGTTCGAAGCCGAGCCAGAGGTCGCCGCAGGCTTCCCGCGCCCAACCCTGGTCATGGCTGCACAGTTCGGTGACCAGCAGGCTGCCGCCTGCCTTCACCCGTTTGGCCAGCTGGCGCAGGGCCAGGGCCGGGTCGCTGAAATGGTGCAGGACCATGTTCAGCACAACGCAGTCGGCTTCCACATCCGTTGCACCCAGTGCATCGGCCAACTGCAGGTTTACATTACCCAGGCGTTCGCGTTCGCAGACCTGGCGCGCCAGCTCGAGCATGGTCGGGCTGTTGTCCAGGGCCGTGACCTGGGCGAAACGCCGTGCCAGGTCTGGCAGGAAACCGCCATCGCCGGGGCCGACCTCCAGCGCGCTGGCGGTCGGCGCGAAGTTCAGTTTGTCGAGCAGCGCCAGCAGGCTCTCGCGGTATTGCGGCAAGCCGGCGATGAGGTCTTGCTGGGCGCGGAATTTTTCTTCCACGCGCAAGAAGAAGTCCTGGCTGGTGGCGGCGCGGCGCTGCTGTACCTGGGCGATACGGGCCTGGACATCCTCCGGCAAGGTCAGGTCGTCCACCTCATCTAGCAGGGCCATGTGCAGGCGCCCGCCGAAGCGCTGGCCGTCGGGCAGGGCACGACGGTAGAAGATCGCATTGCCTTCGCGCCGCGTGGCCACCAGCTCGGCCTGGGCCAGTACCTTGAGGTGATGGCTCATGCCCGACTGGCCGATGTCGAAGATCTGCGCCAGTTCCAGCACGCCGAACGAATCACTGGCCAGGGCGCGCAATACATTCAGGCGCAGCGCATCGCCACTGGCCTTGCACAGGGCGGCCAGTGTGTCGCTTTGCTGAGGGATCGGTTGCGCACGGAGGTTCATGGGACGGCAGTCTAGACAGGCAGGGCTGCCCCCGCAAGGCCAATATCAAAAAGTTTTGATATTGGCTGATGGGCGGGTGCGTCTGGCGGTTTTTTCGCCGTTATGCAGGCCAATCACAGGAAAATCCCCCAACTGCGACCATCCGTCATTGCCCCCAGCCCCCGCACTGGGCGAAAATGGCCGCCTTTTTCGTGACACCACCTATTCAAGCCCCAGGAGATCAGCGATGCCCAGCCGTCGTGAACGTGCCAACGCCATTCGTGCCCTCAGCATGGATGCCGTGCAAAAGGCCAACAGCGGCCACCCAGGTGCCCCCATGGGCATGGCGGATATCGCCGAAGTGCTTTGGCGCGACTACATGAAGCACAACCCGAGCAACCCGGATTTCGCCGACCGTGACCGCTTCGTGCTGTCCAACGGCCACGGCTCGATGCTCATCTATTCGCTGCTGCACCTGACCGGCTACGATCTGTCGATCGACGACCTCAAGGCCTTCCGCCAGCTGCACAGCCGCACCCCGGGCCACCCGGAATACGGCTACACCCCTGGCGTCGAGACCACCACCGGGCCGCTCGGCCAAGGCATTGCCAACGCCGTGGGCTTCGCCCTGGCCGAGAAAGTGCTGGCCGCCCAGTTCAACCGTGACGGCCACACCATCGTCGACCACCACACCTATGTGTTCCTCGGCGACGGCTGCATGATGGAAGGTATCTCCCACGAAGTCGCCTCGCTGGCCGGCACCCTGGGCCTGAACAAGCTGATCGCCTTCTACGACGACAACGGCATCTCCATCGACGGCGAAGTGCACGGCTGGTTCACCGACAATACCCCGGCGCGTTTCGAAGCCTACAACTGGCAGGTGATCCGTAACGTCAACGGTCATGATGCCGATGAAATCAAGATGGCCATCGAGACCGCGCGCAAGAGCGACCGTCCGACCCTGATCTGCTGCAAGACCATCATCGGTTTCGGTTCGCCGAACAAGCAGGGCAAGGAAGACTGCCACGGCGCGCCGCTGGGCAACGACGAAATCGCCCTGGCCCGCAAGGAACTGAACTGGAACCACGGTCCGTTCGAAATTCCGGCCGACATCTACGCCGAATGGGATGCCAAGGCTGCCGGCGCCAAGGCCGAAGCCGACTGGAACCAGCGTTTCGACGCCTACGCCAAGGCCTACCCGGAGCTGGCTGCCGAGTTCAAGCGCCGTGCCAGCGGCGAGCTGCCGGCCGACTTCAGCGAGAAGGCCCAGGCGTACATCAACGAAGTGGCCGCCAAAGGCGAAACCATTGCCAGCCGCAAGGCCAGCCAGAACGCGCTGAACGCCTTCGGCCCGTTGCTGCCTGAGTTCCTCGGCGGTTCGGCTGACCTGGCCGGCTCCAACCTGACCCTGTGGAAGGGCTGCAAGGGCGTCGAAGCCAATGATGCCAGCGGCAATTACGTGTTCTACGGCGTGCGCGAGTTCGGCATGACCGCCATCATGAACGGCGTCGCCCTGCACGGTGGCCTGGTGCCTTACGGCGCGACCTTCCTGATGTTCATGGAATACGCCCGCAATGCCGTGCGCATGTCGGCCCTGATGAAGCAGCGTGTGATCCACGTCTATACCCACGACTCCATCGGCCTGGGCGAAGACGGCCCGACTCACCAGCCGATCGAGCAGCTGACCAGCCTGCGCAGCACACCGAACCTGGACACCTGGCGCCCAGCCGACGCGGTCGAATCGGCCGTATCGTGGAAAAACGCCCTGGAGCGCAAGGACGGCCCATCGGCACTGATCTTCTCGCGTCAGAACCTGCAGCACCAGGATCGCGACGCCCAGCAGATCGCCAACATCAGCCGCGGCGGCTACGTGCTCAAGGATTGCGCTGGCGAGCCTGAGCTGATCCTGATCGCCACCGGTTCGGAAGTGGGCCTGGCCGTTCAGGCGCACGCCAAACTGACCGAGCAGGGCCGCAAGGTGCGCGTGGTTTCCATGCCTTGCACCAGCGTGTTCGATGCCCAGGACGCCGCCTACAAGCAATCGGTGCTGCCGGTCGAAGTCGCGGCACGTATCGCCATCGAAGCCGCCCACGCGGACTTCTGGTACAAGTACGTCGGCCTGGAAGGCCGCATCATCGGCATGACCACCTACGGTGAGTCGGCGCCGGCCGCTGCACTGTTCGAGGAATTCGGCTTCACCCTGGAGAACATCCTGGGTACCGCCGAAGAGCTGCTGGAAGACTGATACAGGCGTAAGGCGAGGGCTTCGCCCTCGTTTCGCGACACAAGGCCGCTCCTACAGGGTACTGCGTACGCCGTTCCTTGTGGGAGCGGCCTTGCGTCGCGATGGGCCGCGAGGCGGCCCCAACAGCCATCATGCGTTAGCGAGCCACCCAATGCCCCACCCGCGTCCCTACAAAGTTGCACTCAACGGTTACGGCCGCATCGGCCGCTGTGTCCTGCGCGCACTGTTTGAGCGGGGGGCAAAGGCCGGTTTCGAGATCGTAGCGCTGAACGACCTGGCCGATCAGGCCAGCATCGAATACCTGACACGCTTCGACTCCACCCACGGGCGATTCCCCGGCGAGGTGAAGGTCGACGGCGACTGTCTGCATATCAATGGCGACTGCGTGAAGGTCATGCGCAGCGCCACCCCTGAAGGCATCGACTGGGCCGCCCTGGGTATCGACCTGGTGCTGGAGTGCTCCGGTGTCTATCACACCCGCGCCGATGGCCAGCGTTTCCTCGACGCTGGCGCGCCGCGCGTATTGTTCTCGCAGCCGATGGCCAGCGAGGCCGATGTCGATGCCACCGTGGTCTATGGCATCAACCAGGATTGCCTGACGGGCCACGAACGCCTGGTCTCCAACGCCTCTTGCACCACCAATTGCGGCGTCCCGCTGTTGCGCGTGCTGGACCAGGCATTCGGCATCGAGTATGTGCAGATCACCACCATCCACTCGGCGATGAACGATCAGCCGGTGATCGATGCCTATCACCACGAGGACCTGCGCCGCACGCGCTCGGCCTTCCAGTCGGTGATTCCGGTGTCCACGGGGCTGGCGCGCGGTATCGAGCGCTTGCTTCCGGAACTTGCCGGGCGAATCCAGGCCAAAGCGGTACGCGTGCCGACTGTCAACGTCTCCTGCCTGGACATCACCCTGCAGACCGCCCGCGACACCAGTGCGGCCGAGGTCAACCGGGTGTTGCGCGAGGCCGCGCAGAGCGGCCCGCTGAAAGGCTTGCTGGCCTATACCGAGTTGCCTCACGCCAGCTGTGATTTCAACCATGACCCGCATTCGGCGATCGTCGATGCCAGCCAGACCCGCGTTTCAGGCCCACGCCTGGTGAACTTGCTGGCTTGGTTCGACAATGAATGGGGTTTTGCCAACCGTATGCTCGACGTTGCCGAACACTATCTGCACGTCGTCCACCCAACCCGCAGCAAACAGCCCTGAAGGACTGCATTCATGACCGTGTTGAAGATGACCGACCTCGACCTGCAAGGTAAACGCGTACTGATCCGCGAAGACCTCAACGTACCTGTGAAGGACGGTGTGGTAACCAGCGATGCGCGTATCCTGGCAGCGCTGCCGACCATCAAGCTGGCCCTGGAAAAGGGTGCGGCGGTAATGGTCTGCTCGCACCTGGGCCGCCCGACCGAAGGCGAGTTCTCTGCCGAGAACAGCCTCAAGCCGGTCGCCGACTACCTGAGCAAGGCCTTGGGCCGGGAAGTGCCGCTGGTTGCCGATTACCTGAACGGTGTTCAAGTCAGCGCCGGTGACCTGGTGCTGTTCGAGAACGTACGTTTCAACAAGGGCGAGAAGAAGAACGCCGACGAGCTGGCCCAGCAATACGCCGCCCTGTGCGACGTGTTCGTCATGGACGCTTTCGGCACCGCTCACCGTGCCGAAGGCTCCACCCATGGCGTTGCCAAGTTCGCCAAGGTGGCTGCCGCTGGCCCGCTGCTGGCTGCAGAGCTGGACGCGCTGGGCAAGGCCCTGAAAGCCCCGGCCAAGCCAATGGCGGCCATCGTTGCCGGCTCCAAGGTATCGACCAAGCTGGATGTGCTGAACAGTCTGAGCAGCGTTTGCGACCAGCTGATCGTCGGTGGCGGCATCGCCAACACGTTCCTGGCTGCTGCCGGTCACCCGGTGGGCAAGTCGCTGTACGAGCCTGACCTGATCGAAACCGCCAAGGCCATCGCCGCCAAGGTCAGCGTGCCACTGCCGGTCGACGTCGTGGTTGCCAAAGCGTTCGCCGAGGACGCCGAAGCCACCGTCAAGGCCATCGCCGACGTTGCCGCCGACGACATGATCCTGGACATCGGCCCGCAGACCGCTGCCCATTTCGCCGAGCTGCTGAAGTCGTCGAAGACCATCCTGTGGAACGGCCCGGTCGGCGTGTTCGAGTTCGACCAGTTCGGCAACGGCACCAAGGTGCTGGCCAAGGCCATCGCTGAAAGTGCAGCGTTTTCCATTGCCGGTGGTGGCGATACCCTGGCAGCCATCGACAAATATGGCGTCAGCAAGGATATCTCCTACATTTCTACCGGTGGCGGCGCCTTCCTCGAATTCGTCGAGGGCAAGGTGCTGCCAGCCGTGGCGATCCTGGAAGAGCGGGCAAAAGCCTGACAATGGCGGCGCCTGGCAAAGGGAGCGACCTGATGGTCAAGCAATTGCCTGTGATGATTCTGGCCGGCATGCTGGGCGCCTGCTCCAGCAGCCCGTCCTCGGAGGCCGACCCGGCGCAGCCGCCCAAGGGCGGTTGCTACCAGTCCGCGTGGCAGGCCGAGACCGTGCCGGTCATCAGCAAGCGCGTTGGCCCGGACGGGCTGGAAAAGTAAGACGAAGAACACCAGCGCCAGGCGCCGGGTTGCCCCTGATGCCGTGCGTTTCGTCGGAGCAGGCAACCAAGTGACCGCTATGTGGTCCTCTAGAGGATATGTAATGAAAGCGCTACTGGCCTCGATGGCTCTGGCGACACTGGCAGGATGCTCGCTGATTCAGCCTGCACCTCCCGCCCCGGCGGACAACTGGACCCGCTGGGTCTGTGACACTCAGGCCGAAGTGCTGTGGCGCTTCGCTGATGCACAGCGGGATCAGGTTGACGTACGCCTCGGCGGCGGTGACCAGGTCTATCGGCTCAAGGCCGAGCCGGGCGCCTCTGGCGCGCTGTACAGCGATGGCGTGCTGGCCTTCCACACCAAGGGCGACGAAGGCCTGGTGTACTGGGTGGCAACCAACGATCTGATTGGGCGGGGCTGCAAGGCACCGTGACTGGCCGGGCCGCACAGGCGGCCCACACTACTTGAACAGCAACCGCCCCTGCGGCAGGCTTGCACGAAACAAACGACGCTTGTCGGGAGAGAGATACACAATGGCACTCATTAGCATGCGCCAGATGCTGGACCACGCCGCCGAGTTCGGTTACGGCGTTCCAGCTTTCAACGTCAACAACCTCGAGCAGATGCGCGCCATCATGGAAGCGGCCGACAAGACCGACTCCCCGGTGATCGTCCAGGCTTCGGCCGGCGCCCGCAAATACGCCGGTGCCCCATTCCTGCGCCACCTGATCCTGGCTGCCATCGAAGAATTCCCGCACATCCCGGTGTGCATGCACCAGGACCACGGCACCAGCCCAGACGTGTGCCAACGTTCCATCCAGCTGGGTTTCAGCTCGGTAATGATGGACGGCTCGCTGGGTGAAGACGGCAAGACGCCGACCGACTACGAGTACAACGTCCGCGTCACCCAGCAGACCGTCGCCATGGCCCACGCCTGCGGCGTTTCGGTAGAAGGCGAGCTGGGCTGCCTGGGCTCCCTGGAAACCGGCATGGCCGGTGAAGAAGACGGCATCGGCGCCGAGGGTGTACTGGACCACAGCCAGATGCTGACCGATCCGGAAGAAGCCGCTGACTTCGTCAAGAAGACCCAGGTCGACGCCCTGGCCATCGCCATCGGCACCAGCCACGGTGCCTACAAGTTCACCAAGCCACCGACCGGTGACGTGCTGGCAATCGACCGCATCAAGGAAATCCACAAGCGCATCCCTAACACCCACCTGGTGATGCACGGTTCTTCCTCGGTCCCGCAAGAGTGGCTGGCGATCATCAACCAGTACGGCGGCGACATCAAGGAAACCTACGGCGTACCGGTCGAAGAGATCGTCGAAGGTATCAAGCACGGCGTGCGCAAGGTCAACATCGACACCGACCTGCGCCTGGCGTCCACCGGTGCCATGCGCCGCCTGATGGCACAGAACCCGAGCGAGTTCGACCCACGCAAGTTCTTCGGTGAAACCGTGAAAGCCATGCGCGACGTGTGCATCGCCCGTTACGAAGCGTTCGGCACTGCCGGCAACGCCTCGAAGATCAAGCCGATCTCGCTGGAAGGCATGTTCCAGCGCTACCTGAAGGGTGAATTGGCTGCCAAGGTCAACTGATCCACCAGCGTCAAAGAAAAACCCGCAGCGATGCGGGTTTTTCATGTGTCGAAAATGCTGCACGGCGACCGTTAGTCGGCTACCGTGAAACTAATCAATTGATAGCGATCTGATTGCATTGCTTGTCGCAACTGCAGGTCTAGAGTATCAGCTGGATCCAATAGCAAGTCGAAGTCTGTCAAACAAGAGAAGCAGCATGGATGGCGCTTACCCCGAACCACTGGATGGCAAATCGGTTCTCCTGGTGGTAGACGATTACCCGGAAAACCTGATCAGTATGCGCGCCTTGCTGGCGCGCAACGATTGGCAAGTGTTGACTGCAAGCTCGGGGATGGAAGCCCTGGGGACGTTGCTGGAACACGAAGTCGATCTGGTACTGCTCGATGTGCAGATGCCGGAAATGGACGGCTTCGAGGTCGCCCGCCTGATGCGCGGCAGCCAGCGAACCCGGCTGACCCCGATTATCTTCCTCACTGCCAACGAGCAGTCCGATGCCGCCGTGCTCAAGGGCTACGCCAGTGGCGCGGTGGATTACCTGTTCAAACCGTTCGATCCACAGATTCTCAAGCCCAAGGTGCAGGCGCAGCTGGACCAGCAGCGCAGCCGGCGCATGCTGCAGCAGCTGACCCGCGAGCTGGAGACTGCCCGGGCGTTCAACGCCTCGATCCTGGAAAATGCCGCCGAAGGCATCCTGGTGGTCGACGCCGAGGGTGTCATCAGCTTTGCCAACCCGGCGATCTCGCGCTTGATGCACAGCTCGGTGGAGCACTTGCAGGGTGCCCATCTGCTCGATCTGCTGCAATTGGCCAATGCCACCTTGTGGAGCGAGTCGGAGTTCCGCAACGCCTACCTCGCACGGCAAATCGTGCGGGTCCATGATGCCCATCTGCGCACCCCCGGTGGCCAGCTGGTCCCCGTTGCGCTGTCATGCGCGCCGTTACCGGCGGAGCAGCAGGCCATGGTGGTCACGGTGCTGGACATGTCGGTGGAGCGTAACCTGCATCAGCAGCTCGAATACCAAGCGGTGACCGACCCGCTGACCGGGCTGCTCAACCGTCGCGGTTTCTACCAGGCCGCCGAAGGCGCGTTGCTGCGCGGCGAGCGTTCGAACAAGGCCCAGGCCCTGATGTACATGGACCTCGATGGCTTCAAGCGGATCAACGATTCGCTGGGCCACGAAGCGGGTGACCGGGTGCTGCTCTGGGTGGCCGAGCAGATCAAGGAATGCCTGGGCAGCGAGGCGCTGCTGGCACGTTTGGGCGGCGACGAGTTCACCGCATTGTTCGACGGCCTGCCCTACCCGGAGCAGGCCGGGCGCTATGCCGAAAAACTGCTCGAGAGGGTGTCGATCCAGCAGCAGGTGGACGGCATCGACATCTGCCTGGGCGTCAGCATCGGCATCGCCACCTTCCCTGACTGCGGGGGTAATGTCGAAGGCCTGCTGCGCGCGGCCGACACGGCGATGTATGCAGCCAAGCAGGCAGGTCGCCAGCAATACCGCTTCTATGATCAGGAGCTCAATGGTCGCGCCCGCTCGCGGTTGATGCTTGAAGACAGCGTGCGCAATGCCATCGAGGTACAGGATTTCAGCCTGGTGTATCAACCGCAGGTGGCCTTTGCCGATGGCAATCTCCGGGGCTTCGAGGCGCTGCTGCGCTGGCAGCACCCAAGTGTTGGCGATGTGCCGCCCGGGCTGTTCATACCCTTGCTGGAAGAGGCTCGGCTGATCAACCGCCTGGCCAGCTGGATCTACCGCCAGGGGGCTGCTCAGCGCCAGGCCTGGTGCCAGCGTTTCGACCCGGAGCTGGTGTTGGGTATCAGCTTGAGTCGCGCTCAATTCTCCATGCCCAGCCTGGTCGATGAACTGCAGCGGGTGATACAGGATTATCAGCTCGACCCGTCGCAACTGGAGGTCGAGGTCGCCGAGACCTCGCTGATGTACAACATCGACGCGGCGATCAAGCAGATTCACCGCCTGCGGGAACTGGGCGTTCGCGTGGCGCTGGACGATTTCGGCGCGGGCGACTGTTCGTTGCGCATGTTGCGCGACCTGCCCATCGACACCTTGAAGCTGGACCGCCATCTGGTGGCACGTCTGCCAGATTCGGCACCGGATGCCGCATTGGTGCGAAGTGTCATCGTCCTGTGTGCAGACTACGGCATCACCGTGATCGCAGAAGGGGTCGAAACGCAGGCCCAGGCTGCGTGGCTGAAGGCAAACGGTTGCGCCTACGTCCAGGGTTTTCTGGTCGCGCACCCGATGACAGCGGCCGATGCCACTGGCTTCCCGGTGATTTTTCCCTGGCTGCTGCCGTGATTGGCTAGAATCGGCATTCGTTACGCCGAATGCCATGCCATGACCGTATTACGCTATTTGCAAGCCTACCCACCGCACCTGCAGGAGCAGGTGCGGCAGATGATCGACAGCGACCGCCTGGGCGAATACTTGCAGCGCCGCTACCCGGGCCGCCATGACGTACAGAGCGACAAGGCGCTGTACGGCTATGCCCAGGACTTGCGCCAGCAAT
Organism: Pseudomonas sp. 382; assembly: GCF_002759075.1. Lineage (NCBI taxonomy): Bacteria > Pseudomonadati > Pseudomonadota > Gammaproteobacteria > Pseudomonadales > Pseudomonadaceae > Pseudomonas > Pseudomonas sp. 382. The sequence goes on along the minus strand of NZ_PEMX01000030.1, from coordinate 41,130 downwards.
ACCTGCGCAGTGCGCCAAACCTGGACAAGGTGCTGTTCGACAACCGCCTGGACCTGACCCATCGGGCCCTGGGGCTCAATACCGCGGTTTCGCGGGTGCAGGGCGGCAAGCTGAAGGCAAAGAAGGAAATCCGCATTGCCTCGCTGTTCAAGGAGGCAGCGCCCGAGTTCCTGCGCATGATCGTGGTGCACGAACTGGCGCACTTGCGCGAGCGCGATCACAACAAGGCGTTCTACCAGCTCTGCCAGCACATGGAGCCGGCCTACCACCAACTGGAATTCGACCTGCGCGTCTACCTGACCTACCGGGAGTTGCCAGGCAACCTGTAAGGATCACGCAGCATGGATGTAAGCAAGACCAAGAGCAGTTTCTACCGCCGCCTGTACGTGGCCTGGCTGATCGATAGCCAGACCGCCACCAGCGTGCCGGCGTTGATGGAGGCCACCGGTATGCCGCGGCGCACGGCACAGGACACCATCGCCGCACTCGCCGACCTGGACATCGTCTGCGAGTTCGAGCAGCAGGAAGGCGCACGCAACCATGCCGGGCATTACCGCATCCATGACTGGGGGGCGATCGACAAGCAGTGGATCATCCGGCACCTGCGGCAGATCAAGGCAGTACTGGGGTATCCATGACCTTGCGCATGCCGATATGCGGGATGCCATCCTCGAGGTACTGCTCCCCCACCACGGCAAAACCGTGCTGGGCATAGAACCGTTGCAGGTGTGCCTGCGCCGACAGATACACCGGTGTCCCGTGCCAGCAATGCCCGGCCGCTTCCAGCCCTTTCATCAGCAGCGGATGACCGAGTTTCAGCGCGCGTGCCTCGGGCGAGGTCACCACCCTGCCGATGACCACATCGCCGCCCTGCGACTGCGGATCGAGCAGGCGCAGGTAGGCCACCAGCTTGTCATCCTGCCAGCCCATGAGGTGCAGGGTGTCGCCCGTCAGGTCCTGGCCATCGACTTCCTGGTAGGCGCAGCGTTGCTCGACCACGAACACGGCGGTCCGCAGTTGCAGGATGGCATAGAGCTCATGTGTGTCGAGGTCGGAGTGGTGCTTGCAAAGCCAGTGGATGGACATTGTGTTAACTCCTCGAAATGGATGGCCGATCATCGCAAATTTCCCCGGCTCGGCCAAAATAGAGGCTAAATGACATCATTGGCCGCTGCCCGATTGGCAGCCTTTGTGTATTCTCATCTGCGCGTCGCCTTCCTCAGCGTGTGTCTTCCACTGCAAAAAGGACTTCTGCATGCGGCCACTGCTTCGCACGTTGGGCTTGCTGGGCCTGTTCCTGGCAGCACCTGTATCCGGCCAGGACAGATTGCGTCTGGTGGCTGACACCTGGCCCCCGTTCACCGACAGCGCCATGCCAGGCGGCGGCCTGGCGACCAGCCTGGTCACAACCGCGCTGACCCGCGCGGGGTACGCCAGCAGTTATGAGGAAGTGCCTTGGGCGCGAGCGTTGATGGGCGTTGGCGAGGGGCGCTACGACGTGCTGATCAACGCTTGGTACAACGACGCGCGCCAGCAGATCGGGCAGTTTTCCGAGGGCTACCTGAACAACCGCATTCGCCTGCTCAAGCGCAAGGGCGACACGTTCCGTTATAAAAGTCAGGGCGACCTTTATCCCTACAGCATCGCGGTGGTGCGTGACTACGCCTATTCACCCGCTTTCGATGGCGATACCCGCTTGCGCAAGGTGGCGGTGCGCAACTTCTCCACCGCGGTGCGCATGCTGGCAGCCGGCAGGGTGAACCTGGCCGTGGAAGACGAATATGTGGCGCGCTACAACCTGCAACGCGAGCCGCAGGACGTGCGCGATGGCGTGACATTGGTAGAGCCGCCGCTGGCGGAGAATACCCTGCATATTCTGGTGAGCCTGAAACACCCCGACCACCAGCAGATCGTCGAACGCTTCGAGCAGGCCATCGCAGGGATGAAGGCCGATGGCAGCTATGCGCGGCTGCTACGCCAGCATGGCTTCTGACCTTACCCCGCTCAAGCCGCCTGTGCTTCCTTGATGAGATGGGCGGCCAAGGTCCGCAGCGGCGCCAGCTGCCGGCAGATCAACGCCAGCTGTGTCTGCACCAACCGCTGGTGCTCATCCAGTTCTTCCGGCATTTGCTCGAGGGCGGCGGCCAGCGATTCTTCGGCATCACTGTGTATCGCTACCGGCAGCCGCGCAGCCAGGCCATTGGCAATCTCGTCCAGACTGTTGGCCAGGCTCTGCGCGGCACCATCGATCAACTGCTCCTGCACCTCTGCCGGCAAGGCCGTGTCGCGGTGCGCACCCAACCCTGACAGGTAGCTGAGCAAGGTGTGCGACAGCACCAGGAAGCGGAAGCCGACATCGGCCTCCTTACGGAAATGCCCCGGTTCCATGAGCATGTTGGCCAGGGTGGTCGACAGCGCCGCATCGGCGTTGTGGGCGTTGCGTCGGGCCAGGCGGTAGGCGAGATCGTCGCGCTTGCCATGGGCGTACTGCTGCATGATCTGGCGCAGGTACACGCTGGCACAGGCCAGGGTGTTGGCCAGCGCCTTGTTCAGGCGGCGGCCCTGCCAGTCGGGCAGGAACAGGAACACCGCAAGAATGGCAATCAGGCTACCGACCAAGGTATCGAACAGGCGTGGCAGGAACAGGCCGTAGCCGTCGCCGATCTGGTTGAAGCAGAACAGCACCATCAGCGTGATCGCTGCGGTGGCCAAGGTGTAGCGGGTGGTGCGGTTGACGAAGAACACTACGCCGGCAGCCACGGCGAACAGCGACTGGATGACCGGGTTGGGGAACAGGTCGAACAGGGCCCAGCCGACAGTCAGGCCGATCGCGGTGCCGAAGATCCGTTGCACCAGCTTGCGCCGGGTGGCGCCATAGTTGGGCTGACAGACGAACAGCGTGGTGAGGATGATCCAGTAGCCCTGGGTCGGGTGGATCAAGTGCACCATGCCGTAACCGATCGACAGTGCCAGCGGCAGGCGCAGGGCATGACGGAACAGCAGTGAGGTCGGTGTCAGCTGGGTGCGCAAGCGTGTCCATACGTCCTTCAGGTTGCGTGGTGAGCGGTCGAGCAGGCTGCTGTCACTGGCATCGGCCAGGCTGTCGGGGTTGCTGGCAGCGCTGAGCAAGCGGTCGAGGGTCGCCAGGTTGGCAGCCAGGGCGCGCAGCGAACGCAGCAGGCCGCGCCAGGCCGGGTTGCTCTGGATACGCAGGTGTTCAAGCGAGGCGTTGAGGTCTTCCAGGGCCTCGGCGAATCCGCTGGCCAATACGAATGGCTGGCGCAGGCGGATCGAGCGCGCCAGTTCCTGGCAGGAGGCCCCCTGTTTACGCAGCAGGCGCTGACAGCGGAACATCACATCACTGTGGAAGAACGCTTCGGTCAGAGCGTTGTAAGGGTAGTGCGAAGCGCTGACCCGTTCATGGATGTCCTGGGCCAGGAAATACAGCTTGAGGTAGCGGCTGACCTTGGAGTTCGGCTGGCTGTTGCCGACCCTGTGCAGGATGATTTCCTTGGCCGCGTTGAGCGCCGCGACCACTTTGCCATTCTGCCGGGCCAGTTCCAGGCGCTGGGCCTCGACATCAAGGTTACGGATCGGCTCGAACAGGCTGGCCTTGAGCTTCAGGTAGCTGCCTAGCTCGAAGAACAGCTTGGCCAGGCTCTGCTGCACCGGCTGGTTGGAAAACAGCGCCTGCCACAGCACCGAAAGCAGGCCGTACCAGGCGGCGCCTGCTACCAGCAGCATCGGCTCGTGCCAGAAGTCGCTGACCTGGCCGCCACGCTGGTCCACGCCGATCATGGTGTACACCGAGGTGATCAGCGTCGCCGAAGCAATTGCGCCATAGCGTTCGCCCAACGCGCCGAGCATGGTCAGGCCGAACGCTGCCAGCGCCAGCGCGCCGACGAAAATCCACGGGTAGGGGAACAGCAACTCGACTGCCAGCGCGGCGATGGCAAAGCAGGGAAGGGTCACGGCCAGGGCGCTGAGGCGGCCTTGCCAACTGTCGTCGGTCTCGGCCAGGGCGCTGGCGATGATGCCGAGGAACAGTGGAATCAGCAGTGCCATCTCGTTCTGGTACCAGCACAGGGCCAGGCTGCCGGTGAGGGCGATGGTGACCCGGATGCTGTAGCTGAACTTGTCTTGGCCCCACAGGCGACGCAGTGACTGACTGAACGAACTCGATGACATGATGGCCTGCTAGGCAGTGATCGAATGAGTGCATTGCAGCACGGCCAGCAAGAAGCGTTCCGTGCTGCTGAATGGATTCTACTCTACACGAACTGCGCAGCGGCGTTGGCGGATGCCCAGGCCCACTGGAAATTGAAACCACCCAGATGGCCGGTAACGTCGAGCACCTCGCCGATGAAATACAGGCCGGGGCTTTTCAGCGATTCCATGGTCTTGGATGACACTTCGCGGGTGTCCACGCCACCCAGGGTCACTTCTGCGGTGCGGTAGCCTTCGGTACCGGCCGGCACTACCTGCCAGTGCGACAGTTGTTCGGCGATCTGTGCCAGTTCCGCCGGGGTGTACTGTTTCATCGGCTTGGACTCGAACCACTGCTCGGCCAGCAGGTTGGCCAGCTTGCGGGTGAACACCTCGCCCAGCACGGTCTTCAGTTCGGCGTTGGCACGCTCCGCTTGCATCTGTTGCAGCCAGCTCAGCGCGTCGCAGTCGGGCAGCAGGTTGATCTCTACGGTATCGCCGGCTTCCCAGAACGACGAGATCTGCAGGATCGCCGGGCCGCTGAGGCCGCGATGGGTGAATAGCAGGTTTTCGCGGAAGCTGGTGCCGTTGCAACTGGCAGTGCAGTCCAGCGAAGTGCCCGACAATTCGGTGCACAGTGCCTTCAGTTGGGGCTCGGTGATGGTGAACGGCACCAGCCCGGCGCGGGTCGGCAGCAAGGTGTGGCCGAACTGGCGGGCCACCTGGTAACCGAAGCCGGTGGCGCCCAGGGTCGGGATCGACAGGCCGCCAGTGGCGATCACCAGCGACTGGCAGGCGAACTGCCCACCGCTGGTCTTCAGCAGGTAGCCGGTTTCGGTCTTCTCGATGTGTTCGATGCTGGTGTGCATGCGGATTTCGGCGCCCGCGTCGTCGCACTCGGCCAGCAGCATGTCGAGGATGTCGCTGGCCTTGTTGTCGCAGAACAGCTGGCCGAGCTTCTTCTCGTGGTACGGCACGCCATGCTTGCTCACCAGCTCGATGAAGTCCCACTGGGTGTAGCGGGCCAGGGCCGACTTACAGAAGTGCGCGTTCTGCGAGAGGAAGTTGGCCGGCTCGGTGTACAGGTTGGTGAAATTGCAGCGCCCGCCGCCTGACATGAGGATCTTCTTGCCGGGTTTGTTGGCGTGGTCGAGCAGCAACACCCGGCGCCCGCGGCGGGCGCTGAGCTGGGCGCACATCAGGCCGGCGGCGCCGGCGCCGAGGATGATCACGTCGGTGGAGTGCACGGTGTTACCTCTTCAGAATTGCCGGGGCTGCTTTGCAGCCCTTTCGCGACACAAGGCCGCTCCTACAGGAAAATGCGATCCCCTGTAGGAGCGGCCTTGTGTCGCGAAAGGGCCGCAAAGCGGCCCCAAAAATAGGTCAGACGATACGGACTTTCAGGGACCGGCCCTTGATCTTGCCGCTGTTCAGGCGCTGCATGGCCTGCTTGGCCAACGGCCGCTCCACAGCCACAAAGGCCTGGAAGTCGAAGATGGCGATCTTGCCCACCTGCTTGCCCGGGATCCCGGCATCACCGGTCAGCGCACCCAGAATGTCGCCCGGACGCAGCTTGTCCTTGCGCCCGGCTGCGATGCACAGCGTGCTCATCAGCGGCAGCAGCGGCGCGCCGCCCTGGTTCTTGAGGCTGTCCAACTGGTCCCAGCGCAGCGGGCTCTTCTGCAGGTCTTCGATGGCCTGGGCGCGGTGGCCTTCGGCTGGTGCTACCAGGCTGACCGCGACGCCTTTCTCGCCAGCGCGGCCGGTACGGCCGACGCGGTGCACATGGATCTCGGCATCGCGGGCCAGTTCGACGTTGATGACCATGTCCAGGCCGTCGATATCCAGGCCACGGGCCGCCACGTCAGTGGCCACCAGCACCGAGCTGCTGCGGTTGGCGAACATGGTGAGCACCTGGTCGCGGTCACGCTGTTCCAGGTCGCCGTGCAGGGCCTGCGCGACGATACCCTTGGCGGTCAGGTGGGCTACCACGTCCTCGCACTGCTGCTTGGTGAAGCAGAACGCCACGCACGACTGCGGGCGGTAGTGGCCAAGCACGCGAGTGACGGCTTCCAGACGTTGCTGCGGGTCGATCTCGATGAAACGCTGCTCGATCTGGTTGTCGGCGTGCAGGCTTTCGACCTTGACCTGCTGCGGTTTGCGCATGAAGTCGGCGGCCAGTTGCTCGATGCCGGCCGGGTAAGTGGCCGAGAACAGCAGGGTCTGGCGACGCGACGGGGTCTTGCCGATGATGCTGGCGATGGCGTCGAAGAAGCCCATGTCGAGCATGCGGTCGGCTTCGTCCAGCACCAGCGTGTTCAGGCCGTCGAGCACCAGGGTGCCTTTGTCCAGATGCTGCTGGATGCGCCCCGGGGTGCCGACGATGATGTGCGCACCGTGCTCCAGCGAGGCGATCTGCGGGCCCAGCGACACGCCGCCGCAAAGGGTGAGGATCTTGATGTTGTCCTCGGCGCGGGCCAGGCGGCGCAGCTCTTTGGCGACCTGGTCGGCCAGCTCGCGGGTCGGGCACAGCACCAGCGCCTGGCAGCCGAAGTAGCGCGGGTTGATCGGGTTGAGCAGGCCGATGCCGAAGGCGGCGGTCTTGCCACTGCCGGTCTTGGCCTGGGCGATCAGGTCCTGGCCGCGCAGGATGACAGGCAGGCTCTGGGCCTGGATCGGCGTCATCGAGGCATAGCCGAGGGCGTCCAGGTTGGCCAGCATGGCGGTGGACAGCGGCAAGTTGGCAAAGGCGGTGGATTCGGTGGTCACGAGGCGGGCCTGCGGTGCGAAGCGAAAAATGCCGCACAGTTTACCAGCCTCGTGGCCATTCGCCCTACGATTCCATGTGTTGTTCCGGACGACGGGCACGCCTTCCGTCCGTCGGCGACAGTTGCAGGAAGATCGCCGCCGCCAGCATGGCCATCACGCCGATGGTGACGAAGGTCAGCTGGAACGCGCCTAGCGTGGTTTCCACGCCGTCGGCGCTGCCCGCTGCGGTGAAGCCGCCGAGCAGGGCGCCGGCGCAGGCCACGCCGAGGCTCAGCGACAACTGCGCGACTACCGACAGCAGGCTGTTGCCACTGCTGGCGCTGGCGTCGTCGAGGTCGATCAGGGTCACTGTGTTCATGGCCGTGAACTGCATCGAGTTGACGGCGCCGAGCAGGGCCAACTGCACCAGCAGCAGCGCATACGGCGTCTGCTCGTCGACCAGGCCCAGGCTGGCCAGCAGGATGCCCAGCAGCAAGGTATTGCCGGTCAGCACGATGCGATAGCCCAGCCGCTCTATCAGCGAGCGGGCGACCGACTTGGCGAGCATCGCCGAGGCGGCCAGCGGAATCATGCTCATGCCGGCCTGGGCCGGCGAATAGCCCAGCGCCACCTGCAGCAGCAACGGCACCAGAAACGGCAGGGCCCCGCTGCCCAGGCGTGCGAACAGATTGCCCAGGATGCCGATGGCGAACGTGCGCACGCGGAACAGGCTGGGAGAGAACAGCGGTTCCGGGTCGCGCCCGGCGCGCAGCCAATAGGCCGCCAGGCAGGCCATGCCAGCGAACAGCAGCAACATCACCCGCAGGTGTGGCAGGTGCAGCTCGCCCAGGCCTTCCATGGCGATGGTGATCAGCACCATCGCCGCGCCGAACAGGATGAAGCCGGGGCCGTCGAAGCGGGTGCGCTCGGCCCCGCGCAGGTCGGGTATGAACTTCCACACGGCGTAGCAGCCCAGCGCACCGACTGGCAGGTTGAGCAGGAAGATCCAGTGCCAGCTGAGGATTTCCACCAGCCAGCCGCCCAGGGTCGGGCCCAGCAGCGGGCCGAGCAGGCCGGGGATGGTGATGAAGCTCATGATCCGCACCAGCTCGGTTCGCGGGTAGGCGCGCAGCACCACCAGGCGCCCGACGGGGAGCATCAGCGCGCCGCCCAGGCCCTGCACGATGCGGGCGAAGATCAGGAAGCCGAGGCTGTTGGCCGTGGCGCACAATAGCGAGCCGAAGCTGAACAGCATGATGGCGCTGAAGAAGATGCGCTTGGTGCCGAAGCGGTCGGCGATCCAGCCGGAGGCGGGGATCAGCAGGGCCACGGTGAGCATGTAGGCGATGATCACGCCCTGCATGCGCAGGGGGTCTTCAGCCAGCGAGCGGGCCATGGCCGGCAGGGCGGTATTGAGGATGGTGCCGTCCAGGGATTGCATGAAGAAGGCGATGGCCACCACCCAGGGCAGCCAGCGGGCGGTGGTCGGGTCCAGCGGGGTGCGTTCGGGCATGGCTTCCTCTTCCGTCAGTGCCGGCCCTTTCGCGGGCATGCCCGCTCCCACAGGTAGCGCATCACATCTGTGGGAGCGGGCGTGCCCGCGAAGAGGCCGGCAAGGCAAATCACAATGTCAAGGTCAGCCCTTTGACCAGCGCCCCCGGCAAATGACTCGACCCGGTACTGCGCTGCCCATAGGTGCTGGTCGACAGGATCATCTCGCGTTCGCGGGTCAGATCCTCCAGTTGGCTGCCGAGCAGGCTGTACAGGCTGTCATCGAAGCGCATGGTGCTCACCGGCCCCTGAATCTCGCCGTTCTCCACCCAGAAAGTGGCGAAACGGGTCAGCCCGGTCATGCGCGCCGCTGGCAGGTCAGAGTAGTTCAGGTACCACAGGTTGCTGATATACAGTCCGGTGCCGAGCCGCTCAAGGATCTGCTCGTTCGGCAAGTTGCCCGGCGCCAGGCTCAGCGCGCACGGCGACTCGTAGCTGTCGGCGCCATTGGCCCGCAACTCGAATTCCGCTGCGCTGCGGGCACTGACCAGCCGCTGCATTGCGTTACCCTGCTGGATCAACGGCACATCCAGGCGCGGCGAGCCCTCGTCGGAGAATGCCGGGCTCAGCGAGCCGCTGACCTGCTCGCTGAAACTGACCATCGGGTGCAGTTGCGCATCGCCATTGTACAGGCGCTGCAGGGCACTGTTGCCGGTGGCCAGCGCCTGTGCGGAAAAACCACCCCAGCAGAGCATGCCGGCGATTTCGTCCATGGCCGCAGGTGCCAGGTAGGCGCGGTAGCTGCCGGGCTTGAGGGTCACTGCCGGGCGGCCCAGGAAGCTCAGCTGTTCCCGTGCCAGGCGCAAGCGGGCAGCGAAGTCATCGGCGCTCCAGCGTTGGCCGGCATAATTGGCCTTCACCGCCTCACCGTTTTTGTGGAACAGGCTCCAGTCGACGTTGAAACTGTTGGCCTGGTGCCAGCCAATGGCCCCGAACGAGCTGGCAAAACCCCGGCAGATCGGGCCGGCGGCATAGATGCCGACCAGGTCCAGGTCGCCGGCCTCGCGTTCGAGCAGGGCCAGTACTTCGCTCATGGCGGGCAACGGCTGCTCCTGCTGGCTGTGGCTGTGCCATGCGCTTTCGTCCAGGCGCAGGTACGGGTCGATGGCCAGCAATGGTAGGGTCTGGCGCAACTGCTCCAGGGCAGCGATCAGGCGTTGCCGGTCAAGTTGCGCGTCGCCGCTCAGGGTCACCTGCTGCTCCGCCTGACGGCCATCGCGGATCAACCGCAGTTGCGCGCTGGCCTGGCTGACTTCGCCGGCCTGGCGCACCTTGGCGTGGTTGAAACGCACGAATTGCGACTGTTCTGCACTGTAGCCGAGGGTGAATTGCTCGTCGGCTTGCAGGGCGTGGCGCACATCCGCGAGCAGGGCTTCGAAAACCGGTTTCATCAGGCGTCTCCTCCGAATACATCGATCTGGCGGAACACGCAGGCGGGTGAGGCATGCCCGACCCGTACCACCTGGTTGGGTTCGCCCTTGCCACAGTTGGGCGTACCGAGGACCTGAAAGGTGCTGCGGTCGCCGACCGCCGTGAGGTTGCGCCAGAACTGTGCGGAGATGCCGCGGTAGTTAGGGTTCTTGACGATGCCCTTGAGCTCGCCATCCTCGATCAGCTGGCCCCATTCGCAGCCGAACTGGAACTTGTTGCGCGCATCGTCGATGGACCAGGAGCGGTTGGTGCGCATCAGGATGCCGTGCTCGATGCCCTGGATCAGCTGGTCGAGGGACTGGTCGCCCGGTTCGATATTGAGGTTGGCCATGCGGTCGATTGGTGCGCGGTTCCAGCCGCAGGCACGGCTGTTGGCAACCCCATCCAGGCCTGAGCGGAACTGCGACAGGGCGCCCCCCAACGGGCGCAGCAGCAGGCCATCGCGGATCAGGAACTGCTTGCTGGCAGCGGTCCCGTCATCATCGAAGCTGTAGCTGGCCAGCTCTTCGCCGATGGTCGGGTCGAAGGTCACGTTAAGCAGGCAGGAGCCGTATTGCAGGTGGCCGAAATCGCTGGCTTTGACGAAACTGGTGCCGGCGTAATTGCGCTCGTCGCCGAGTATGCGGTCCATCTCCAGCGGGTGGCCGATGGACTCGTGGATCTGCAGCATCATCTGGTCGGGCATCAGCAGCAGGTCGCGCGCGCCGCCAGGGGTGTTGGGTGCCAGCAGCAGTTGCAAGGCGTCATCGGCGACCTGACGGGCCGCGCCGACCAGACCACAGCGCTCGACGATTTCGAAACCCCCTTGCTGGCCGAAGTTGTCGCGGCCCAGGCTGCGGCTCTGGCTGTCCTGGCCGTCGCTGGCGGTAACGCTCAGGCCCGGGAACAGGAAGCGCTGGGCATGGCGCAGTTCGGCGCCAGCCGAGTTCAGGTAGGTCTGCTCGACCAGGCTCAGGCCCAGGCTCGCCTGCCAGTCCACCAGGCGGCTGTCCTTGGGCACGCTGGCCGATTCGGCGGCGAGCAGGCCAAGGCAATCGGCAAGGCTGGGTACCGGCTGGTCGAAGTTGGGTGAAATGTGGTCGTGGCGAGCATTGGTCGCTGGCTGTTCGCGCAGGTCGAGCAGGCTGAACGGGGCGATTTGTCGGGCCAGTGCCTCGGCCTGATCCAGTGCCCGTTGCAGGCCGGCCTGTGACAGGTCGGCGGTGGCTGCATAGGCTTCCACGCCATTGACCCGCACCGTGAGCATGGCGCCCTCGTCGTGGCTGAAGACGGGCGGCTCAGCAACATTGCGGCGAACCGAAAGCGCCTGGTGCGACTGCTTCACATGGCGCAGGGAAAACAACTCGGCCGTACTGCGCAGCGCAGCAAAGCGCTGGCGCAGCAGGGCGCTGGAATCGAACATCTGGAAGCCTCCGTTTTCACGGTGGCTCCCCCTAGAACCACCCGTCTTGCATGGTGAGGCAGGTGTCGTCGCGTGCCTCGAGCAATGCCAGGTCATTATGGCAGGCGGGGATTTCCCAGGTCAGGAAATAACGCGCGGCCTGCAGCTTGCCCTGGTAGAAGTCGCGGTCGGCGGCGTTGCCGTTGAGCACTCCAAGTTCGGCATGGATGGCCTGTTCCAGCCAGCGCCAGCCGATCACGCAGTGGCCGAAGACCTTGAGGTACAGGGCGGAATTGGCCAATGCGCCAGCGACCTTGCCCTGGGCCAGATCGCCAAGCAGCGCCAGGGTTACCGATTGCAGCCGGCTGACCAGTTGCTCCAGCGGCTGGCGTAGCGGGTCGAGGTTGGGGTGATGGCTGGCGCGTTCGGCAGTGGTGGCGATCAGGCGGATCAGCTGCTTGAGGCCGGCACCGTTGTTCTGCGCCAGCTTGCGGCCCAGCAGGTCAAGCGACTGGATGCCCTCGGTGCCTTCGTGGATCGGGTTCAGGCGGTTGTCACGGTAGTACTGCTCCACCGGATACTCGCGGGTGTAGCCGTGGCCGCCGAGAATCTGGATCGCCAGTTCGTTGGCCTTGAGGCAGAAGGCCGAGGGCCAGGACTTGACGATCGGGGTCAGCAGGTCGAGCAACTCCTGGGCCTGCTTGCGGGTGCTTTCGTCGCTGGAGGTGTGGGTATCATCGAAGAGTCGTGCGGCATACAGGCCCAGGTCGAAGGCGCCCTCCACGTAGGCTTTCTGCGCCAACAGCATGCGCTTCACATCGGTGTGCTCGATGATCGGCACCGCCGGGCTCTGCGGATCTTTGTTGTCCACCAGGCGGCCCTGCGGCCGCTGGCGAGCGTACTCCAGGGAGTAGAGGTAGCCGGCGTAGCCGAGCATCACCGCGCCCATGCCGACGCCGATGCGCGCCTCGTTCATCATCTGGAACATGCACGCCAGGCCCTGGTGCGGCTGGCCGACCAGGTAGCCGACGCACTGGCCGTTGTCGCCGAAGTTCAGCGCGGTGGACGTGGTGCCGCGCCAGCCCATCTTGTGGAACAGCCCGGCCAGCAGCACGTCGTTGCGCGGGCCACGGCTACCGTCCTGGTTGACCAGGTACTTGGGCACGATGAACAGAGAAATGCCTTTAACGCCGGGCGGTGCGTCCGGCAGCTTGGCCAGCACCATGTGCACGATGTTTTCCGATAGCTCGTGGTCGCCGCCAGAGATGAAGATCTTGTTGCCCTTGAGCCGGTAAGTGCCATCGCCAGCGGGTTCGGCGCGGGTGCGGATATCGGCCAGCGACGAACCGGCATGGGGCTCGGTCAGCGCCATGGTGCCGAAGTAGCGGCCTTCGATCATCGGCTGCAGGTACAGACGCTTCTGTTCCTCGGTGCCGAAGCTCTCGATCAGGTTGGCTGCGCCCATGGTCAGGAAAGGGTAGGCCGTGGTGCCGGCGTTGGCCGCCTGGAAGTGGGCGAAACAGGCCTGTGAGACCAGGCTGGGCAGTTGCATGCCGCCGACGTCGAAATCGCGGTTGGCGTTGAGGAAGCCGGCTTCGAGAAAGGCGTCGACGGCGGGCTTCACCTCAGGGATCAGTTCGGCGCGGCCGTCCACGTAGCGCGGCTCGTTTTCGTCGGCCTTGCGGTTGTGCGGGGCGAAGTACTTTTCGGCGATGGTGCGCGCGGTAGTGAGCGCCGCATCGAAGGTTTCGCGGCTGTGATCGGCAAAGCGCGGGCGCTGGGTCAGGGCTTCGGCGTCGAGGACTTCGTAGAGTTCGAAGGCCAGGTTGCGGGGGCTGAGCAGGGTCTCGAGCATGGTCGCGTTCCTGAGGCGGGGTGCTGCGAGTCTGGCGGAATAATGAAGTGAAGGGCAGGTTTATAAGCATGGGTGATGATGAGTAAGTCATCTAGGTGGCAGAAGCTCCCACCAGCCCTCCCCAAATAGGGATATGCCTACACGCTTTAAGGAAAGCTCCTGCAACCATAGCACTGAAAAAAGAGGTAGATGTTGTTCTTTGCTAGGAAGGAAGCCCTGTGGATAGAATTTGTCAGTCGCGCGATGTTTGGAAAGAAGAAATTAGCAGGATTGAAGATCCCTTCTTTGCCCAGTTCGTAGTCCGAGACTTACTGCAGAGAAATACTCAGCTGCGGGGGCTGAGCGAATTTCTTGGAGATTGTAGTTTGCCTGTGGGGCGAGCATTGCTCGGCGATGAAATAGAGCGCGCTTCGAAATTGGTGGGTGAGGGGAGATGGTTTCTTGTTCGCGAGGAGGTACGCTATCCCATTGACGTGGCGTGTTATCCCTCGTTGAAGTGGGCGCAATCAAAAACTGACTGTCAACTGCATGAAAGTAGATATACGGAGGCTGCGGGGCCTGGTAAATGGAGCACTTTTAGTATTGATGCAGATCGACTCTGGTCCAGTGTAGCCTTCGCGGCAAATTTCTTATCTTCACGGGGTGACGAAGGGCGTCTTTTTGCAAGCGAGGGTAAAGACTATGCCAATACCAGGCGCGTTGTGAGTCAGAGGTGGGTGCCGTTAAAAGCTAGTGAATGTGATTTCGCCAGGTTGTCGACAGTGCACCGCTATGGGACTGTGCGGAGAACAACGCAGTACTTTGTCGAGGCTAGTGATGATTGGGCGATAAGTGGCCAGTCTTGGCATTGGCGCCCTGTGGTGGCTAACGAGGTATATGAGTTTCGGGAAGGTGCATATTGACTGAGTCAAAGGCTAGGCTGCAGCAAATTTTATACTTGGTTTGGGCTGGCATGGATGCGTTTTACATCTGTTTGTATTCTCTGCGGAGCGCCGCCCGTGGAGGTGTGCCGTTCTGGTCGGATTTTAAAAGTGGCCTTGATGTTATGCGTATCTGGGAGGGGCCGGAAGCGCTGATATGGACCGGTCTGGTTTTGCAGGGCTCGGTAGCTGTCTCGTGCATCGGTTTTTATGCACGGAAAAAGTGGGTTGTCTATTTGGCGATGATGCAGTTGCCATTTAGATATTTCTTTATTGTTCCGTCAATTTCGGCAATCTTGGTTCTGCCGATGATCACGGCTGAAGTCAATAATTGGGTGTGGGGGGGATTGCTGTTATCTTCAGAGGTCATCAAAGGTTGGAGTCTATGGTGGTTGTGTCGTCAGGTTAGTCCGTTGAAGTGTCAACTTAAGCGCTAATGGGGGTATGGGAGGGTGGCGCCGCCCGCGCGGCGCATCGCGGGCAAGCCCGCTCCCACATTTGTTTCGGGCCAGTTACTCCTGTCCCGCCAACAGGACCCGCCTTGGTGCATGGCATTAGATCGATGAAAAGCAGTTGCGCCCACCTCAATATCGAAGGGAACAAACAAGGCGGTCCCTGTTGGCTTCATAGGAGAGATTGGCCCGAAACAGATGTGGGAGCGGGCTTGCCCGCGATGCGCCGCGCGGGCGGCGCTCGATCTCATAGGCGCTGAAAGAACCAAGGCATGCACCTGTCAGCCTTGATACTCCCTCAAGACATGCACCCATGAAAAAAGGAGAGCCGAAGCTCTCCTTATTCATCAACAACTCATGGCGTCAGCCAATGGTCATCAGGCTGGCGTTACCACCCGCCGCCGCCGTGTTCACACTTACCGCCCGCTCGATCACCAGGCGCTCCAGGGCAATCTGGTGGTCGCCGCTGGACAGCCCGTGCACGCCAACGATCGCCCCGGCACGCTTGGCCACCTGCTGGCACACGCCACGCAGCTGGTCGGAGTCGCCATGGTGGATCACGGCGTCGAACGCTACGTCATCCTTGTTCCAGTCCGCCACCAGCTTGACCTTGGCCTGCAGCTCGCGTGGCAGGCGGCCGCGCAGGGTCTTGCCTGGCTCGCTGTCAGCCCACACTGCCGAGCTGCCCACTGCCAGCACGGCAGCGAACTGTGCCAGCAGGTCGGCCTCGTTGTCCGCCAGGCACAGCACGTGCTCGCGCGGCAGGATGGTATAGGTGTTGCGCTCACCGGTCGGGCCTGGCAGCAAGCGGGCGATGCCGCTCTGCGACTGGCCGGCGAACTGGCTGCACAGGGCGGCCAGGTCGGCGTGCTGGTTGCTCTCGGCCCAGGCCTTGAGCGCGTGCAGCGGCTTGATCAGCTGGTCGTGCAGGGTACGGTCCGGCTGGCCTTCGCCATCCTGCTGCTGGAAGTGGCGGCCAATGGCGTCGGCCGGGCGGGTCGACAGCAGGCGGTACAGGTACAGTGGGCCGCCGGCTTTCGGGCCGGTGCCGGACAGGCCTTCACCACCGAACGGCTGCACACCGACCACGGCGCCAACGATGTTGCGGTTGACGTACATGTTGCCGGCGTTGGCAGTCTCCACCACCTTGGCGATGGTCTCGTCGATGCGGGTGTGCACGCCAAGGGTCAGGCCATACCCGGACGCGTTGATCTGCTCGATCAGCTGGTCCAGGTTGCGGCGGTTGTAGCGCACCACGTGCAGCACCGGGCCAAAGATTTCACGTTTCAGTTCGTCGAAACTGTCCAGTTCGATCAGGGTTGGCATGACGAAGGTGCCACGCTTGATCTCGGCCGCGTCGGCGATTGCGACTTGGTAGACCGTGCGGCCTTTCTCGCGCATGCCCTGGATATGCTTCTCGATACCGGCCTTGGCTTCTGCGTCGATCACCGGGCCGATGTCCACGGCCAGGCGGTCCGGGCAGCCCAGGCGGCTTTCGGCCATGGCGCCCTTGAGCATCTCGATCACGCGGTCGGCGGAGTCTTCCTGCAGGCAAAGTACGCGCAGTGCCGAGCAGCGCTGGCCGGCGCTATCGAAGGCCGAGGACACCACGTCGATCACCACCTGCTCGGTCAGTGCCGAGGAGTCGACGATCATGGCGTTCTGGCCGCCGGTTTCGGCGATCAGCGGGATCGGCCTGCCCTGGTTGTCCAGGCGGCCAGCGACATTACGCTGGAGCAGGCGGGCAACTTCGGTGGAGCCGGTGAACATCACGCCCTTGACGCGCTCGTCACCGACCAGGCCGGCACCGACGGTTTCGCCGCGGCCTGGCAGCAGTTGCAGCACCCCTTCCGGAATACCGGCCTCCAGCAGCAGGCGCACGGCCTGAGCGGCGATCAGTGGGGTCTGTTCGGCAGGTTTGGCCAGTACCGGGTTGCCGGCCGCCAGGGCGGCGGCAACCTGGCCGGTGAAGATCGCCAGCGGGAAGTTCCACGGGCTGATGCACACCACCGGGCCCAGCGGGCGGTGGGCGTCGTTGCTGAAGTCGTTGCGTGCCTGCACCGCGTAGTAGCGCAGGAAGTCCACGGCTTCGCGCACTTCGGCGATGGCGTTGGCAAAGGTCTTGCCAGCCTCGCGGATGAGCAGGCCCATCAACGGCTGGATCTCTGCTTCCATCAGGTCTGCGGTGCGCTCAAGGATCGCGGCACGCTCGGCAGGTGGGGTGGCTTGCCAGATAGGGGCAGCGTTCAGCGCGCACTGAATGGCATTGTCGACATCGGCAACGGTGGCTTCCTGCACGTGACCGACCACGTCGCGATGATCGGCCGGGTTCAGAACCGGCACGGCAGCGGCTTCGCTGGCGGTGCAGGCCAGCATCGGCGTGGCTTTCCAATCATTGTTGGCAGTGGCCAGCATGGCGCAGGACAGCGATGCCAGGCGGTGTTCGTTGGCCATGTCGATGCCGGCCGAATTGGCGCGCTCGTTGCCATACAGTTCACGCGGCAGCGGGATGCGTGGGTGTGGCAGGCCGATGCTACCTTCCTGGGTGCCCATGCGTTCGATGCTGGCGACCGGGTCGGCGACCAGTTCCTGGATCGAAATCGAGTGGTCGGCGATGCGGTTGACGAACGAGGTGTTGGCGCCGTTTTCCAGCAGACGGCGGACCAGGTAGGCCAGCAGGGTTTCATGGGTGCCGACTGGCGCGTACACGCGGCACGGACGGTTCAGCTTGCCGTCGGCGACCTTGCCTACGACCTGTTCGTAGAGCGGCTCGCCCATGCCGTGCAGGCACTGGAACTCGTACTGACCCGGGTAATAGTTCTGGCCAGCGATGTGGTAGATGGCCGACAGCGTGTGAGCGTTGTGGGTGGCGAACTGCGGGTAGATGGCTTCCGGCACGGCCAGCAGCTTGCGGGCGCAGGCGACGTAGGACACGTCGGTGTACACCTTGCGGGTGTAGACCGGGTAGCCTTCCAGGCCTTCGACTTGGGCACGCTTGATCTCGCTGTCCCAGTAGGCGCCTTTCACCAGGCGGATCATCAGGCGGTGGCGGCTGCGCTTGGCCAGGTCGATGACATAGTCGATCACGTACGGGCAGCGCTTCTGATAGGCCTGGATGACGAAGCCGATACCGTTCCAGCCCGCCAGGGCCGGCTCGAAGCACAGGCGCTCGAGCAGGTCGAGGGACAATTCCAGGCGGTCGGCCTCTTCGGCGTCGATGTTCAGGCCGATGTCATATTGCTTGGCCAGCAGGGTCAGCGACAGCAGACGCGGGTACAGCTCTTCCATCACGCGCTCGTACTGGGCCCGGCTGTAGCGTGGGTGGAGCGCCGACAGCTTGATCGAGATGCCTGGGCCCTCATAGATGCCGCGGCCATGGGAGGCCTTGCCGATCGAGTGAATCGCCTGCTCGTAGGACGCCAGGTACTTCTGTGCATCATGCTCGGTCAGTGCGGCTTCGCCGAGCATGTCATAGGAATAACGGAAGCCTTTGGCTTCGAAGCGGCTGGCGTTGGCCAGGGCCTCTGCGATGGTTTCGCCAGTGACGAACTGCTCGCCCATCAGGCGCATGGCCATGTCGACACCCTTGCGGATCATCGGCTCGCCGCTCTTGCCGATGATGCGGGTGAGCGAGGAGGTAAGGCCGGCTTCATTATGGGTGGAGACCAGCTTGCCGGTCAGCAGCAGGCCCCAGGTCGCAGCGTTGACGAACAGCGACGGGCTATTGCCGAGGTGCGGCTGCCAGTTGCCGTTGCTGATCTTGTCGCGAATCAGGGCGTCGCGGGTACCTTTGTCAGGGATGCGCAGCAAGGCTTCGGCCAGGCACATCAGGGCGACGCCTTCCTGGGAAGACAGGGAAAACTCTTGGAGCAGGCCCTGAACGATGCCGGCACGGCCGCCAGCACTCTTCTGGTTACGTAGCTTTTCGGCGATACCCGCGGCGAGCTTGTTGGTGGCTTCGGCCAGCGGGGCGCTCAAGCGCGCCTGCTCCAGCAGCATCGGCACGACTTCCTGCTCGGGGCGGCGGTAGGCGGCGGTGATCGCCGAGCGCAGCACCGACTGCGGCAGGATGCTCTCGGCAAATTCGAGGAAGCACTGGTGGCTGTGGTCTGGCTGGACTTCGCCAGCGTCATCGGCCAGGTTGCTGGCGTGACCGTTGAGTTCGGTCAGGGTGGCGCCACCCTCGAGCTTCTCCAGGTAATTGAAGATCGCTTGCTTGATCAACCAGTGCGGCGTGCGGTCGATGGACTGCGCAGCTGCTTTGAGTCGCTCACGGGTCGGGTCATCAAGTTTGACCCCAAGGGTGGTCGTCGCCAATTTCTTATCCTCGTTATTGCCACGGGTGTGGCTTAAGCTGCGCCAAGATTAGCTGTAGGTGATTTCGGGTGCAACCAGGTGCAACCCCATTTTTCCGAGGAAAAGGTGCAACTCGTCTGGCGGAGTTTCCTACAGGCCAAAAAGAAACCATTACGGTGCATTTTCTTATTGTAGAGACCTTTTTTGCTCCCAAAAGAAGCAAAAAATCGGATTTTTCCGAAACTGCCCGAGCGGGTGCAACTGGCAAATGAAAAATGGTTGCACCGCCTTTGCGTTGTTGCATAGCATTCGCCGCCTGGGTGCAACCGTCGTCAAGAAGGTTGCGCATGAGATAAAAACAAACGCCAGGGCACACGCATGGGCAATCCACTAACGATCACCTTCGTGATCTACATCGCGGCAATGGTGCTGATCGGTTTCGCGGCCTATCGCTCCACCAACAACCTTTCCGACTACATCCTCGGCGGTCGCAGCCTGGGGAGTGTGGTCACTGCACTCTCTGCCGGTGCTTCCGACATGAGCGGCTGGCTGCTCATGGGGCTGCCGGGCGCCATCTATTTCTCCGGCCTTTCCGAGGCCTGGATTGCCATCGGCCTGACCGTCGGTGCCTACCTGAACTGGCTGTTCGTCGCTGGCCGTCTGCGTGTGCAGACCGAGCACAATGGCGATGCGTTGACCCTGCCGGACTATTTCTCCAGCCGCTTCGAAGACCAAAGTGGCTTGCTGCGGATCATCTCGGCGATTGTGATCCTGGTGTTCTTCACTATCTATTGCGCCTCCGGCATCGTAGCCGGTGCCCGACTGTTCGAAAGCACCTTCGGCATGTCGTATGAGACCGCCCTGTGGGCCGGTGCCGCGGCGACCATCGCCTACACCTTCGTCGGTGGCTTCCTGGCGGTGAGCTGGACCGACACCGTACAGGCCTCGCTGATGATTTTCGCGCTGATCCTCACGCCGGTGATCGTGTTGATCTCCACGGGGGGCTTCGATACCACCTTCCTGGCCATCGAAGCGCAGAACCCGGCCAACTTCGACATGCTCAAGGGCGCCACCTTCGTTGGCATCATCTCGCTGATGGGCTGGGGCCTGGGCTACTTCGGCCAGCCGCACATCCTGGCGCGCTTCATGGCCGCCGACTCGGTGAAGTCGATCGCCAACGCCCGTCGCATCTCCATGACCTGGATGATCCTGTGCCTGGCGGGTACCTGCGCCGTGGGCTTCTTCGGCATCGCCTACTTCTCGGCGCACCCTGACCTGGCGGGCCCGGTCACCGAGAACCATGAGCGCGTATTCATCGAGCTGGCCAAGATCCTGTTCAACCCGTGGGTCGCCGGTGTGCTACTGTCGGCCATCCTGGCGGCGGTGATGAGCACCCTGAGCTGCCAGCTGCTGGTCTGCTCCAGTGCCCTGACCGAAGACTTCTACAAGGCCTTCCTGCGCAAGAATGCTTCGCAGGGTGAGCTGGTGTGGGTCGGCCGCCTGATGGTGCTGGCCGTGGCCCTGATTGCCATTGCCATGGCGGCCAACCCGGAAAACCGCGTGCTGGGCCTGGTGGCTTACGCCTGGGCCGGCTTCGGTGCCGCTTTTGGCCCGGTAGTACTGATTTCTGTGCTGTGGAAAGGCATGACCCGTAACGGTGCGCTGGCGGGTATCGTGGTGGGTGCGTTGACGGTGATCCTGTGGAAGAACTTCGACACGCTCGGCCTGTACGAAATCATTCCAGGCTTCTTGTTCGCCAGCATTGCCATCGTTCTGGTGAGCAAGCTGGGCCGCCCGTCGCAGGCGATGGTGCAGCGCTTCGAAGCCGCTGATGCGGCGTATCACGCCGACAAGTAATTCCCGTTGATTCGGTGGCACCTGCTTTGTGGGTGCCGCCGATCAGCAGTCAGGCCTGACTCCGCCTGCAAGGCAAGGTAAACTTGCCAGCCCCGCAGGAGTTGCCATGAACTATCGTCACGCCTTCCATGCCGGCAACCATGCCGACGTCCTCAAACATATCGTGCTGACCCGCCTGATCGCCCTGATGTCGCGCAAGGAGCAGCCGTTCGCCTACATCGACACCCATGCCGGCCTCGGTCTGTACGACTTGCAAGGCGATCAGGCCACCCGTACCGGCGAGTACCTGGAAGGCGTCGCCCGCCTGTGGAACCGGGATGACCTGCCGGCCATGGCCGCCGACTACCTGCGCATCATCAAGCGTCTGAATACCGACGGTGAGCTGCGCTACTACCCGGGTTCACCCGAGCTGGCCCGTCGCCTGATGCGCCAGCAGGATCGTGCTCTGCTCAATGAGAAGCATCCGGAAGACGGGCCGCTGCTCAAAGAGAACATGAAGAAAGACCCGCGAGTGGCCGTGCACCTGGGTGAAGGCTGGCATGTCCCGCGTGCCCTGCTGCCCGTGCAGGAGAAGCGCGCCATCATGCTGATCGACCCGCCGTTCGAGCAGGCAGACGAACTCAAGCGCTGCACCACCTCGATGAAGGAAGCGATCGGTCGCATGCGCCAGACCGTCGTGGCCATCTGGTATCCGATCAAGGACCAGCGCTCGCTGACCCGCTTCTACCAGGACCTGACCAGCACCGGCGCGCCAAAGCTGCTGCGGGTCGAGCTGTATGTGCATCATCAGGACAGTCCGCAGGGCCTCAACGGCTCGGGCCTGGCCATCGCCAACCCGCCTTGGGGGCTGGAAGAAGAACTGCGCGAATTGCTGCCGTGGCTGGCCAAGGAGCTGGCGCAGACGGCAGGCAGCTTCCGCATGGACTGGCTGATCGCCGAGTAACCAGGCGCTACAAGTCCCTTGTGGGAGCGGGCTCGTCGAGGCGTCGAACCGCCGCGAACACCGGCAAGGCCGGTGCCATGCACCGCGGCGCCTGCTTCGTTGGCAAGCCCGCTGCCACAGGTTAATGCAGTGTCTCCCTCATTGTTTGCGTTATAATCTCGCCCTTTAGCCGCCAGCCGCCCATGAGGCCGCTGGCGCATCTCTACCGAATGAAGAGGCTAATCCCTTGGCATTGACGATTCTTGGCCTGTCCGGCGCCCTTAGCCATGACCCTTCCGCGGCCCTGTACATTGACGGCAAGCTGGTTGCCGCCGCCGAAGAAGAGCGCTTCGTGCGTGACAAGCATGCGAAGAACCGCATGCCCTACGAGTCGGCGAAATTCTGCCTGGAACAAGCCGGCATCAAGCCGTCCGACGTTGACGTGGTGGCCATTCCGTTCGCCCCGATCAGCCTGTTCGGCAAGGCCCGCTGGCACTACGCCAAGCGCTACTGGTACGCCCCGGACCGTGCCCTCGACGCCATCCTGATGGGCAACCGCCGCTACAAGCGCTACCGCAAGAAGATCGTCTGGTGCCTGGAGCAGCTTGGCTTCGACCCGAAAAAGGTCAAGATCGAACCGGTCGAGCACCACCTGGCTCACGCCTCCAGTGCCTACCATTGCTCGGGCTTCAAGGAAAAGACCGCGATCCTCGGCATCGACGGCAAGGGTGAGTACGCCACCACCTTCTTCGGCTACGGCGAAAACGGCAAGATCCACAAGATCAAGGAGTTCTTCGATCCGGACTCGCTGGGTGGCCTGTATGGCGCGATCACCGAATTCCTCGGTTTCGAAATGCTCGACGGTGAATTCAAGGTCATGGGCATGGCGCCGTACGGCGACGCCAGCAAGTACGATTTCTCCCGCCTGGCCAGCTTCGAGAACGGCGAACTGGTGATCAATACCGAGTACGCCAACGTCATCGGCCTGCGCCGCTATAAAGAGAAGGGCAAGGGCTTCTACTTCTCGCCGAAGCTGATCGAATGGCTGGGGCCCAAGCGTGAAGGCGATATCGCCGACGAACCGTACATCCACTACGCGGCCAGCATGCAGGCGTTGTTCGAAAAGATCGCCCTGCAGATGATCGACCACTACCTGGGCGACACCCTGCGTGAAACCGGCAAGCTGGCCTTCGCCGGCGGCTGCGCGCTGAACGTCAAGCTCAACCAGAAGATCATTGCCCGTTCCGACGTCAAGGAACTGTTCGTCCAGCCGGCTTCCGGTGACGCGGGTACTGCTGTCGGTGCTGCTGCCTACGTTTCTCACGCCCGTGGCGTGCCGGTCGAGAAGATGGAGCACGTCTACCTCGGCCCTTCCTACTCCAACGAAGACGTGATCGCCGCCTGCGCCCGTCACCCGAACGCGCCGAAATGGCGCAAACTCGACGACATGCCGCAGCGTATCGCCAAGATCATGGTCGAGGGCAATCCGGTGGCCTGGTTCCAGGGCCGCATGGAGTTCGGCCCGCGTGCCCTGGGTGGTCGTTCGATCATCGGTTGCCCGAGCGTGCCGGGCGTGGCCGACCGCATCAACGAGCAGATCAAGTTCCGCGAACGCTGGAGACCTTTCTGCCCGTCGATGCTCGACACCGTCGCCCCGCAAATGATCAAGGTCGACCACCCGGCGCCGTTCATGACCTTCACCTTCGAAGTGGCTGAAGAGTGGAAGACCCGTGTGCCGGAAGTGGTCCACGAGGACGGCACCTCGCGTGCCCAGGTGCTCAAGCGTGAATACAATCCGCGCTACTACGACATGATGAAGGCGCTGGAAGACCTGACCGGCAACGGTGTGTCGCTGAACACCTCGCTGAACCGCCGTGGCGAGCCGATGATCTGCTCGCCGACCGACGCGCTGAACATGTTCTTCGGTTCGGACCTGCAGTACCTGATCATGGAAGACATCCTGGTCGTGAAGGACGGCGCTGCCGCCTATGACCAGCCGCTCTGAAGCGCGGGTCCTGCAGTTCTGCCATGGCTATGACGGGCCGTTCCTCGATTGTGCCCGTCAGTACGCCAGCCTGTTCCAGGGCAGCGGCTACAAGGTCACCACCGTGTTCCTCACCGGCGCCGCCGACCCGCAGGTTGCGGCTGGCTGCGCGTCGGACGAGGTGCTGTTTCTCGAATTCAGCTCCAAGGCCGTGCGTGGCCTGAAGCTCAGTGCAATACGCGCCCTGCGGCGTATCGCGGCCGAACGCAATTTCAGCTTCTGCATCGCTCACCGTTTCAAGCCGATCTATGTCGCGCTGCTGGCGACCGGCTTGCCGGTGATCGGTGTGCAC
The DNA here is from genome assembly GCF_002759075.1 of Pseudomonas sp. 382. Classification (NCBI taxonomy): domain Bacteria; kingdom Pseudomonadati; phylum Pseudomonadota; class Gammaproteobacteria; order Pseudomonadales; family Pseudomonadaceae; genus Pseudomonas; species Pseudomonas sp. 382. Next base: position 17,175 of record NZ_PEMX01000030.1, on the reverse strand, counting down.
CACGCGTTCGGCGATTATGAGCGCAAGGGCCGGCGTCTGTTCGCCAACCTGTTCAGCAAGCGCCTGAGCTTGCTGGGCGTGTCGGATGCGGTGCGTGACGACATGCGCCGTTGCTTGCCGCAGTGGCCGGCCGAACGTATCCAGACCTTATACAACCGTATCGATATCGACGCCCTGCAGGCCGCCCTGGTATGTCGTGCCGAGGCGCGCCAGGCATTGGGCCTGCATGCCCAGGCATGGGTGGTCGGCAATGTCGGTCGTCTGCACCCGGACAAGGATCAGGCGACTTTGCTGCGTGGCTTTGCCGAGGCGCTGCCGGGCCTGCCGGCCGGTGCTCGCCTGGCTATTCTTGGCAAGGGCCGCCTGGAGGCCAAGCTCAAGGCACAGGCTGCCGAACTGGGGATTGCCGCGCAGGTTGACTTCCTTGGTCAGGTGCCGGATGCCCGTCGCTATTTCCAGGCCTTCGACGTGTTTGCGCTGAGCTCCGACCATGAGCCGTTCGGCATGGTCCTGCTCGAAGCCATGGTCGCTGGCGTACCAGTATTGGCAACGGCCTGCGGCGGTGCGCGCGAAGTCGTGGAAGGTGTTGGTGTACTGTTCCCACTGGCCGACGCCGGGCAACTGGCGCAGGGCCTCAAGCACATGGCCGCGCTGGATGAACAGCAGCGTGAAACCTGCGCTGCGCACATGATGCGGCGGCTGGATGAGCGGTTTTCCGATCAGGCCGTGCGCGAGGCGTTCTGGCAGTTGCCACAGGTTCGTGCGCTGGCGGGGAAGGCGTGATGCTCAATCATATCCGGGCCTTCCGCGAGCGCGGTTGGCAGGCCATCGATGCACCTGCCTACGCCGAGGCGTGGGCGCGATTCGGTGGCAGCGTCGCGACGCACCCATTGGTGGTCGAGCAGTTGGCGGATCTGGCTCAGATCCCGGTGCGTTACCTTGGCTGGTACCAGGCAGATGAATTGAAAGCTGCCATCCCGACCTGGGGGCGGCACCTGGCGTTGTCCAAGGACGTGCTCAAGCGTGCCGGCAAGAAGGCCCTGTTCGATCTTGGCAATGCCGAGATCATCCTGCCGGCGGCGGCTGATGCCGGCGCGCCGTTGCGCCATGGCGCACGCTACCTGTCCGAACTGAACCAGGGCCGTTTCAGCGGCCTCAAGGTGCAGAAAGAGCAGCTGGCCATGGCCCGCCCCCATGAAGACCTGTCGAAGAAGTTCCGCTACAACCAGCGCCGCGAATTGCGCCTGCTGGAAGAAGCGGGCGGGGTGGTGCGACCGATCAGCGACTTCAGCGCGCAGCAGATCGCAGCCATGTACTGCGAGCTGTTCCTGCGCCGCTGGGGCTTCCCGGCCACCGGTGCCGAGCGCATGGCCGAAGTGCTGGAGCGCCTGCGCGAGCTGCTGATCGGCTCGGTGCTGATGCTCGACGACAAACCCATTGCCATCCAGCTGGTGTATCGCGTTGAAGCGCCTGAGTGGATCAGCGTCGAATACATCAACGGTGGTGTCGATCCCGAAACCAAGGCTTTCAGCCCCGGTAGCGTGCTGAGCTTCCTCAACACCCAGGCGGCCTGGGAAGATGCCAATGCGCGCAACAAGCCCCTGCGCTTCTCGTTCGGCCGAGCCGACCGGGAGTACAAGGATCGGTGGTGCAACCCTGTGCCGGTATTCCAGTCGTGAGCCGCAAGCAGCAGTTGCTCAAGCGCCATCGGCGCAACAAACGCCTGGGTTTGCTGGCCAGTCTGGTTGTGCTGCTGGCGCTGGGTATCGTCACGTGGTGGTGGCTGCCGCTGTTGCTGCTGCCTTTGCTCTGGGTCGCGCACGAAGCCTGGTTCGCCGACCACCTGTTCTATGCGCCTGGCGAAGATTACGCCTACCGCTTCGGCGAGCTCAGCCAGGAAGCGCCGGTCGTGCTGCGCGACGGGCTGCTCAAGGTGGACGCGACGTTGCAGGGTGACGAAACCCTGATGCTTGAAGTGCGGGTGAAGAGTGGTTGGCTGGGGCGCTTCCTCGATCCACGGGTCGAGTTGTACGGCAGCGAATGCATGGATCGGCAAACCTTCGAGCGTGGTGTCGATGGGTTGCGTTTCCTCAACCTCACCGGGCTGGCGGCCCCGCTGCAGGCGGGCACGCTGCGTCTGCGTGGGCGCTTTTGCCAGTTGCAGGGGGAACCACGCCTGTGGATAACCCCCGGCGTCGAGTTGCAGCGCCGCCGCGTGATGGTCATCGCGCCGCATGCCGATGATGCCGAGCTGGCGGCTTATGGCTTGTACAGCCAGGCGGACGAAACCTGGGTGGTGACCCTGACTGCAGGTGAAATCGAAGCCGAGCACTATCAGCAGATGGGCCTGGGCAAGTCGGAGGCTGCGCGCTTGAAGGGGCGCCTGCGCGCCTGGGACAGCATCGCCGTACCGCGCTGGGCCGGTGTACCCGAGTCCCGTTGCGTGCAGTTGGGGTATTTCTGCCTGCAGCTGCCCGCCATGCAAGCTGCGCCTGATCAGCCTGCTGCGTCCCGTGAAGCGGACATGGCCGATATCCGCCCGTTCCGCCAGTTCAACCCGTTCCCGCTACCGGCCGACCGCGATGGTGCGCCAACCTGGCAGAACCTGCTGGCCGACCTGCGGGCCCTGCTGGAGATGGCCAGGCCTGAAGTACTGGTCATGCCCCATCCGCAACTTGACCCCCACCCCGACCATATCTGCGCCCAGGCGGCCGTCATGGAGGCCCTGCAGGGCCTCGACTGGCAGCCGCAGACGCTGCTGTGTTACGCCAACCATCTGCATGACAACGACCGCTGGCCAATGGGCGACAGTGGCGATGGCGTGGCCTTGCCGCCGCAACTGAGTGCCGAGCAGGCCTGGGCGCCATGTGCCTTGCTGCTGGATATCGCTACCCAGCGCGACAAGGCCATGGCCTTGGGCATGATGCACGACCTGCAGCCGCCTGCACCGTTCAAGCGTCGTTTGCGCCGCTTGCTGCAGCGCTGGCTGGCCGGGCGCCGGCCGTCGCCTTACGGGGAGAACGAGTTCTTCCGCAAGGCCGTGCGCCGGCATGAATTGTTCTGGCGGCGTGAGCTGTAAACCTGACCGCGAAGGCGCAGAGCGCCCAAGGAAAGCAATGAAAGTCCTATTTCTGGTACAGAAGGAACAGCGCGCGATCCTCGATCGCCTGTACGATGGCGTCGCGGCCAACTGTGAATGCGATCTGCGCTGGCTGACCAGCGAAGACCAGCGCAACCTGCGCCGTTACTTCAAGCGTGAGGTGCAGGCCGAGCGCTATGACCGTATCGTCTTCTTCCTGCGCTTCAAGCAAGAGATCCGCCAGGCGGCCTTCATCCGCACGGTGCCAAACCTGGTCATTCTCGAACACGACGCCTACCAGAACTACATCCCTTGCAAGTACACCGGCAAGTTCAGCGCGCATTACCGCAAGATGCCGTGGGCGCGCGTGATCAGCTCGGGCTACACGGTCAGCGAGCGTCTGCGTCAGGAGGGCTTCGACGCGGTGTTCGTGCCCAAGGGCTACGATGAACAACTGCTGGCCGACCAGGGCCGTGAGCGCGATATCGAACTGGCATTCGTCGGCAGCACCAACAGTGTCGCTTACAGCGGGCGCAAGGCGCTGCTGGATGAGCTGGGGCAGGTAGAAAACCTGGTAGTGACCCGTACCAAGTCGGGCGAGGATTACTGCAACACGCTCAACCGTATCCAGTACTTCGTCAGCGCCGACGTGGGCATGGGCGAGTACATGATCAAGAACTTCGAAGCCATGGCTTGCGGCTGTGTGCTGCTGGCCTACGACCAGGGCGAAGCAGAGAATCGCGCGTTAGGGTTGCAGGACATGGTCAATGTCGTGTTCTACGACAACATACCGACCTTGCAGGCAAAGTTGCGCACATTGCGCGAAAACCCTGCGCTGGCACAGCAGATTGCCGAAAATGGTCGCGAGTTGGCAGTGTCGCGTTTCAGTTTCGCGGCAGTGGGGCGCAGTATCGTCGAGCATATGCGCCCGGCGCTCAGGCCTCAGCCGCCGCTGACTGCATGGCAGCGCTTGCGCCTGAAACTCGGCTTCTGACCATCTGCCTCTGCGATGACAGCGTTGGCTATAGGTTTCATGTTGATTCCGGGCACTAACCTGTGTTGCCAGGGTCATCCAAGGGGCAGCACTGCTGTCCAGCATTTCCAGCCTATGCTGGTAAAGGGCGCTTATCCGACGTCATGTCGGGTAGGACCGGCATTGACGCTGGTCATGGGTGCCCTTGTCTGCATGGGAAATCCGATTCCTGTAATTGAGGTTGCAGTCCCACCTGGCCTGGACGGGAGAGGGGCGCTATCCCCATGAATATCGTCAATATGATGTGGGCAGGCGGTTCGCCGTACATGTCCATCCACAAGGTCCACCAGCAGGTGCTGTCGCACGCAGGGGCCGATGCTTCCATCAGTAACTGGTTGTTACTCGGAGGCGAGCTGTGTCACGGCCGCGGCCCCACCCGCGTGTGGCACATACCGCAACGTGTGCTGAAGGGAAAAAGCCTTTGGCGTCTATTGCTGCCCTGGCAGCGCCTGCGTCTGCGCAGGGCGCTGCAACAAGCCCGTGCTGACGTCATCCTGCTCGATGGCGTAGGGGTCGCACGCTTGGTGCTACCGGTGTTGCAGCAGGTCCCTGGAATACGGGTCAAAGTGCTGTTCCATGGCAGTACCCGGCTGACTGCCAGCGATGTGCGTTTGTTGAACCAGTTGCCGCCAGAGCGTCTTAGCATCGCAGCAGTCTCGCAGACTTTGGCGCGCTCGCTTGAGCAGGACATTGGTCGTCCTGTGCAGGCGCTACGCATGGCATTCGACCCGCAAGCCTTCGCCAGGCCGCTACTCAGTCGTGAACAGGCTCGCCAGGCGCTGGCATTACCCAAAGCCACCGGTCAGGTGCTCGGAGCCGTGGGACGGCTGGTCGAAAGTAAAGGCTTCGCGATGCTCATCGAGGCATTCGCCAAGGGGGCCGCCAACCGCCCAGACATGCGCTTGGCGATTGTCGGTGATGGTCCTCTGCGCGCCAGTCTGGCGGCGCAAATTGATGCGCTGGGGCTGACCGGGCGGGTGATGTTGTGCGGCCACCATGATGATTTGCAGCAACTCTACCGGGCGTTTGACTGGCTGTTGGTGCCGTCGCGTGCCGAGGGCTTGGGCCTTGTGGTGCAAGAAGCCGTAATGGCGGATCTACCGGTGATTTGCAGCGACCTGCCAGTGTTTCGTGAGCAGTTGCGCGAAGCGGGCTTGTATCTGCCGGTTGGCGACGTTGAAGCTTGGTCCCAGGCAATCGAACGCTGCGATGCCCCCAGCGCTCAGGCCATGGCCGCTCGTCAGCGCGAGGCACTGGCGCCCGAGGCGGCATGGCAGGCGTTCTGTGACGGGGCGCAGAAGCTGCTGCGTGGTTGAAGTCAGCGCGCTAGCAGAGCCGCCTCGAAGTCGGCGAGCGGGAATTGGTCACCCAGGTTTTCCCTCTCGATGTAACGCACCATGTGTTGCACATTGCGCCTGATCATTCGTGCAGAGAGTGGCGGGCGCAGGAAGCGCATGTCTGCCACATCGATCAGGCCGAGATGTTGATCAGGCGTTACGACTACATTACCCAGGTGCAGCGAGCGGAAGTACACGCCATTGCGGTGCAGTTGGCGGATCAGTTCGATCAGCCGGGGCAGGTAGGTGGCCCAGCTGAACTCGGCGTCACGCGATAGTTGCAGCAATGTGCGCCCTGGCAGAGGGCGATACAGCACTGCTGTTCTGCCTGGGACATCGAGCTTGTGCTGGCTGATCACTTCGAGCGTGGGGATCCCGAGTTGTCGCAGGCGAGCGGCATTGTCGACAAAGCGCTGCGAGTACGGTCGAAGCAACGCAGATGAAATTAGACGCTTCCTACGAAAAACCTTAAGGAAGTTTCCATCCCTGAGCAGGTAAACTTTGGCGCCATGGCTATCTGCCTCTAGCACCTGGGCTCCAAGTGTCAGCTGATCGAAGTCGACCTGGGAGAGGCGGGAGCACTGCATGTATAAGGCCTTGTCGTCTGGCAAGCGAAAATGACTGGCAATAATGCCGAAAATAAAGCTGTTGCACCATGTCTGGTGTCATTTGCGTTACCGGGGAGTATGGATGTTGTATCAGAAGAGCTGGGCCAGGGCCTGGTTGGCATTCGGGTTGATCTGGTTCCTGGCGGCCATTGCCTTGGCTCCCAGCAACAAGCTGTATCAGCAAGGCATGATCTTGTTCATGTGGCTGCCCACGTTGGTAGTGGCATGGTCGGCGAGACGTATTCTGGTTGATGCCTGGCGGCATCAGCCCGCGCTGTGGGGGGCGTTGGCGCTGTTGTTGATCTGGGGCGCGCTGAGCATGGCCTGGTCAAATAATGAACAATTCTGGCGCGAAGGCAAGCGGCTGCTTTACATTCTGGTGTTCTTGCTGGCGTTCCCGATCATAGGGCAGTTGGGGACGGACCGTATTCGCCAGTTGTTACGGATAGGGGCTGCATTGCTGGCGATTGCCGCGCTGATCTCGATTGTTAGGTTCTATGGTGTCCAGGCCATGCCGCTGGTTGCTCGCCTGGAAGGTATCGGCGAGATTTCGCACCCGATCCTTGGCGCCTATGTTGTCGGCATCGCGGCTTTGCTGCTGCTGTACGATTTCCCACGACAGCCTGCCTTGCGCCTGGGATGGATATTGGCGCTGGCCTGCCTGGCCGCATTTGTCGCCTTGAGCCAGAGCCGTGGCGCGGTACTGGCACTGATCATCCCTGTGATCCTGGCACCCCTGTGGTTCCGTGACAGGCACAGCCAGCTCATGGCACTGCTCGCGGTGGTCAGCACCGGACTGGCTTTCTACGTCGTCTACGACCTCATCGCCTTGCGTGGCTCGTCCTTCCGTCCCGAAATTTTCCGCTCTGCGTTGCACATGATCAGTGAGCACCCATGGGGTGGGTTGGGGCTGGGTGCTTATTACAAGGTAGAAGCCGCGGGTTTGCAGTTCGATCACACCCATAACATGTTCACCCATGTTGCGGTTGAGCTCGGGTTGCCCGGGATGCTGCTGTGGATTGCCGTGTGGCTGTTCACCCTCGGCGAGATCGTTCGAGCGCGCGGCACGATCTTTGGCAAGATTCTGCTCAGCCTCTGGATCTACTCGACCATGGCCATGCAGTTCGACGCCGCCAGCCTCACCACGACGCCCCGTGCGGAATGGTTCGTCAGCTGGCTGCCAGTTGGCCTGGTCATGCTACTGCCATGGGTACGTGCCGAAAATGACGCCTGTGGTAAAATTTCCGGTTCAACCTGAACAGCGAGCTCGATGATGGCCGAAACACCGCTACCGGCGGAGCACAGCTCCAGTCTGAAGATCTACTTCCGGCTGCTGAGCTACGTGAAACCCTATGTCGGCATTTTCCTGCTGAGCATTGTCGGTTTTGTGATCTTTGCTTCGACCCAGCCCATGCTGGCCGGGATTCTCAAGTATTTCGTCGACGGGCTGAGCAATCCGGAAGCGGTACTGTTCCCCAATGTCCCCTACCTGCGCGACCTGCAGCTGCTGCAGGCGGTTCCGCTGCTGATCATCCTGATCGCTGCGTGGCAAGGCCTGGGTTCGTTCCTGGGTAATTACTTTCTGGCCAAGGTTTCCCTGTGCCTGGTGCACGACCTGCGCGTAGAACTGTTCAACAAGCTGCTGGTGCTGCCCAATCGCTACTTCGACAACCACAACTCGGGCCACCTGATTTCGCGGATCACCTTCAACGTGACCATGGTCACCGGTGCTGCTACCGATGCGATCAAGGTGGTCATTCGTGAAGGCCTGACGGTGGTATTCCTGTTTGGCTACCTGCTGTGGATGAACTGGCACCTGACCCTGGTGATGGTCGCCATCCTGCCGGTGATCGCGGTGATGGTCAGCGTCGCCAGCAAGAAATTCCGCAAGCAGAGCAAGAAGATCCAGACTGCCATGGGCGACGTGACGCATGTCGCGTCCGAAACCATCCAGGGTTACCGCGTGGTGCGCAGCTTCGGCGGTGAAGCCTACGAGCGGCAGCGCTTCGGCAATGCCAGCCAGAGCAACACCGACAAGCAGCTGCACATGACCAAGACCGGCTCGTTGTACACGCCGCTGCTGCAGTTGGTGATCTACAGCGCCATGGCAGCATTGATGTTTCTGGTGCTGTTCCTGCGCGGTGAGTCCACCGCCGGTGACCTGGTGGCCTACATCACGGCGGCGGGACTGTTGCCCAAGCCCATTCGCCAGCTGTCGGAAGTCAGCTCGACCATCCAGAAGGGCCTGGCTGGAGCAGAGAGCATCTTCGAGCAGCTGGACGAGCAGCCGGAGATCGACACTGGCACCATCGAGAAGGAGCGTGTGGACGGCCGGCTTGAAGTGCGTAACCTGAGCTTCACCTATCCTGGCACCGAGCGCGAGGTGTTGAGCGACATCAGCTTCGTCGCCGAGCCTGGGCAGATGATCGCGCTGGTCGGGCGTTCGGGTAGCGGCAAGTCGACGCTGGCGGCGCTGATACCGCGTTTCTATCATCATGACCAAGGGCAGATCTTGCTCGATGGCGTGGAGATCGAGAACTATCGCCTGCGCAACCTGCGTCGCCATGTGTCCCAGGTGACCCAGCACGTCACCCTGTTCAACGACACCGTGGCCAACAACATCGCCTATGGCGACCTGGCTGGCGCCCCGCGTGCCGATATCGAAGCGGCTGCCGCAGATGCCTATGCCAAGGAATTCGTCGACCGACTGCCAAAAGGCTTCGATACCGAAGTCGGTGAAAACGGCGTGCTGCTCTCCGGTGGCCAGCGTCAGCGCCTGGCGATTGCCCGGGCTCTGTTGAAGAACGCCCCGCTGCTGATCCTCGACGAAGCCACGTCGGCGCTGGATACCGAGTCCGAGCGGCATATCCAGGCCGCCCTGGACCACGTCATGGAAGGCAGGACCACGCTGGTGATCGCCCACCGCCTATCGACCATCGAGAAGGCCGATCAGATCCTGGTGATGGACCAGGGGCGCCTAGTCGAGCGCGGTACCCATTCCGAATTGCTCGCGGCCAATGGCCATTATGCCCGCCTGCATGCCATGGGCCTGGATGAGCCGGCCAAGGCCGATATCACCTGACCCGCCTTGATCGGGGCCGTATCGGCCCCGATTGTCACGGGAATTTTCCAGGGTGCATCTGGCCGTAAAGCCGTCGACTACCCTGTGCTAATATCCTGCCCCTGTTCATTATTTCCATATGGGTTGCCCATGAAGTTGTCCATGCCGCGTTTCGATCAAGCCCCGGTACTGGTGGTCGGCGATGTCATGCTCGACCGCTACTGGCATGGCGGTACTTCGCGTATCTCGCCTGAAGCGCCAGTGCCGGTGGTCAAGGTCGATCAGATCGAGGATCGCCCCGGCGGCGCGGCCAACGTTGCCTTGAACATCGCCGCCCTCGGCGCACCTGCCTCACTGATCGGTGTCACCGGCCAGGATGAGGCCGCCGACAGCCTGGCCAACAGCCTGCAGGCCGCTGGCGTGCGTTCGGTGTTCCAGCGCATCGCGCATCAGCCGACCATCGTCAAGCTGCGGGTCATGAGCCGTCACCAGCAACTGCTACGCATCGATTTCGAAGAGCCGTTCGCCACCGACCCACTGTCGCTTGGCGCGGAAGTCGACACGTTGCTCGAAGGCGTCAAGGTCCTGGTCCTGTCCGACTACGGCAAGGGTGCGCTGAAGAACCACCAGAGCCTGATCCAGGCCGCTCGAGCCAAGGGCATTCCCGTGCTGGCCGACCCCAAGGGCAAGGATTTTTCCATCTACCGAGGCGCCAGCCTGATCACTCCGAACCTCAGCGAATTCGAGACCATTGTCGGCCGCTGCGCCGATGAGGCCGAACTGGTCGCCAAAGGCCTGCAGTTGCTTCAGGACCTGGACCTTGGTGCGCTATTGGTGACCCGTGGCGAGCATGGCATGACCCTGCTGCGCAGCGGCCAGCCAGCGCTGCACCTGCCTGCCCGCGCTCGTGAAGTGTTCGATGTGACCGGTGCCGGCGATACCGTCATCTCGACCCTGGCGGCTGCCATTGCCGCGGGTGAAGACCTGCCCCACGCGGTGGCCCTGGCCAACCTGGCTGCTGGCATCGTGGTCGGCAAGCTGGGTACCGCCGCAATCAGTGCCCCGGAACTGCGCCGGGCGATCCAGCGTGAGGAGGGCTCCGAGCGAGGCGTGTTGGGCCTGGAGCAACTGCTGCTGGCCATCGACGATGCGCGGGCGCACAAAGAGAAGATCGTCTTCACCAACGGCTGCTTCGACATTCTGCACGCCGGGCATGTCACCTACCTGGAGCAGGCGCGTGCACAGGGTGATCGCCTGATCGTCGCCGTCAACGACGATGCGTCGGTCAGCCGCCTGAAGGGGCCGGGCCGTCCGATCAACAGCGTCGACCGGCGCATGGCCGTGCTGGCCGGCCTGGGGGCGGTGGACTGGGTGATCAGCTTCCCTGAAGGCACGCCGGAAAACCTGCTGAGTCAGGTCAAGCCGGATGTGCTGGTCAAGGGCGGTGACTACGGCATCGACCAGGTGGTGGGTGCCGATATCGTCAAAGGTTATGGCGGCACCGTGAAGGTGCTGGGGCTGGTCGAAAACAGCTCGACCACGGCCATCGTCGAGAAGATCCGCAAGAACTGATTGACCATCTGGGGCTGCAAAGCGGCCCCAGATGTTACTTGTGAAGTGAAGTGCGGGCCCGCTCCAGCAGTGCTCGTGCCTTGTCGCCAAAGCGCTGCAGAGGCGAAGCCGGCGCCACCTTGCGCTCGACCAGCCCCTGCTGCTTCACCCAGTCCCTCCAGCGAATCCGCTCGTCGGCCACCACCCAGCCGTCCTGCCGGGCAAAGCTCTCGGCCAGGTACAGCCCGCGGGTACTCGCCGGCACAAGCTCATCCTTCTTAAGTGTGTAAAGCTCTGCCAACGGTTGACCATCCTGTACCGGCATCAGGTACAGATCCGGTCGCTTGCGGTTGAGCCGTGCCACCAGTTGGTCGCCTTCCAGGCGCTCATCGACATGGAACAGGCTGAGTGTCTTGGCCTCCCTTGGCACCTGCAGGCGCATATCGTAGATCAGCTGCAGGGAGGCCGTTGGCAGGTGCACATAGGCCCGCGGCCGTTCCAGCAACATCAGGTTGCCGCAGTGCACCGGGCGGGCAGCCCCTGATTCCGGCATCAGTACGAACGGCAAGGCTTCACGGTAATGCAGTGCGGCGGCGTAGGGGGCGGGCAGCCAGGTGTCGTTGAAACGCCCGCTCAGCCAGCCTTCCGGGGTTTCCAGCAGGCATTCTTCAGCGACCTCCTGAACTGCGGTGTGCAGCGGCAGGTTGAGTTCCTGAGCGGGGACATAGCCGGAAATCAGTTTAAGGACCACATCCCCGCGGTCCTGGCGGCGCTGCCTCACCAGTACCCAGTAGTCACGGTTCTGCCAGTGCAGGGTCAGGCGTACCGAAACGCCCAGGTTGGCCAGTTCGACGACGAAGCGCTGCTTGTCGGCAAGCTGGATGGCGCGCCGCCGTTGCTGGGTCTGGGCGAAGTTCAGCGGCATACCGATGCTCTGGTAGACCAGGCCTTCGGGGGTGGCTTCGACATGCAGTGGCAGTGTCTTGAAGTTGCTCGGGTTCTTGCGGATCAGCGTACGCGCCACGAGGCTCCTCCTTGCGTCGGGTCATTCTCCAGGCCCAGCTTGGCAGAGTGAAAACTCAATGCTGGCCCAGGATGCGGGCGACGGTGGCCACGTTGTGGGCCAGGTGCAACGGATTGATGGTGCCGACGATAGCACTGCTCACGCCCGGGTGGGCGAACAGTAGCTCGAAGCTGGCTTGCACCGGATCGACCCCCGGTGCAAGGCAGATGTGCCCGCTGGCCAGTGCCTTCTTTACCAGAATGGCTTTGCCGTGTTCGGCAGCGTAGTCCAGCACCGGGCGCTCTGCCTGCTCGTTGAGGTTGTAGGTGACCATGGCGCAATCGCCTTGCTCCAGTGCCTTCAAGCCACCGGCGACCGTCTTGCCGGAGAGGCCATAGCCGAGAATCTTGCCTTCCTGCTTGAGCGCGGCCAGGGTCTGGTAGACCTCTTGCTGCTCGAGGATTTCCAGATCATTGCCATCGGAGTGCACCAGCACCAGTTCGATGCGGTCAGTTTCCAGCCGGCGCAAGCTGCGCTCCACCGAGCGGCGGGTGTGGGCGGCGCTGAAGTCGAAGCTGGACTGACCCTCCTCGAACTCCTCTCCCACCTTGCTGACAATCACCCATTCATCGCGCTGGCCGCGTAGCAACGGCCCCAGGCGCTCTTCACTGCGGCCATAGGCCGGCGCAGTGTCGATCAGGTTGATACCCAGCTCGCGAGCCTGGGCCAGCAGCATTCGCGCTTCGTCATCGCCGGGGATGGTGAAGCCAGTGGGGTATTTGACGCCCTGGTCTCGGCCCAGCTTGACCGTGCCCAGGCCCAATGGCGAAACCGTGAGGCCGCTGCTGCCCAGTGGGCGGTGCAAGCCATGCAAGGTAGGCAAGGTCATGGCAGCAGTTGCTCCCAGGCTGGCAGGCCCAGCGCCGGGCGCGGCAGGCCGGAAAGGTCGGCCTGCGCTGCCGGGCGCACGCCATCGCGGTCGAGGCTGGCCAGTACGCGGTCACTGAAGTCTGGTGCCAGTGCCAGTTTGGTCGGCCAGCCCACCAGCAGGCGTTGCTGTTCGGCAAGGAAGGCGTTGTCGGGGCGGACCAGGCCGGACTGCGCCGGCTCGGCGCGATCAACGCGCAGGGTCGCCCAGCGCACCTGGCTCTGATCGACCCATGGCAGCAGGCTGGCGATTTCCTTCTGCGCTGCGGCAATCTGCGCGGCAGGCTCGCGGGCCACACCGTCGGCTTCGGCGAGATCGCCGCCGAGGTACCAGACCCACTGGCCGTCGGCGGCCGGGTGGGTGGTGACGGTTACACGCGGTTTTGGCCCACCGCCCAGGCAGTGTGCATACAGCGGCTTGAGGTTTGGCCCTTTGGCCAGGACCATGTGCAACGGCCGGGTCTGCATGGCGGGTTGCTCCAGGCCCAGCGCATGCAGCAGCTGTTCGGTGCCGGCGCCGGCGCTGAGGACGATGCGCTGGGCGCGGATTTCGCGGCCGTCGATGCGCAGGCCAGTTAGCTGTTCGCCCTCGCGCAGCGGTTCGATCCGTTCGCCAGCGAGCAGGCTGTCGCCGGCCAGTTCGGCCAGGTTTGCCAGCAGGCTCGGCACGTCGATCACCAGCTCTGCCAGGCGGTAGACCTTGCCCTTGAAGCCACGATCCTGCAGGGCCGGCGGCAATTGCTCGCCTTTTACCTGATCGACCCGGCCACGCACCGCCTTGCTGGCAAAGAAGCTGGTCAGGTTGCCGGCCAGGGTGCCAGGCGACCACAGGTAATGCGCGTCGGAAAGCAGGCGGGTGCCGGTCAGGTCCAGTTCGCCGCTGCCGTTGATCGCTTCGCGCCAGCGCCGCGGCATGTCGGCGATGGCTTCCGAGGCACCGGTCAGGGCGCCATGCAGGGCGTACTTGGTACCACCGTGGATGATGCCCTGGGACTTGATGGTCTGCTCGCCACCGAGGCTGGCGCGCTCCACCAGCACTGTCGAGTAACCCAGGCGACGCAGGCGGGCATTGAGCCAGAGGCCTGCGACCCCGGCGCCGACGATCAGTACGTCAGTGGAAATGGCGGATGGCATGGCGGTACCTCGAAGACTGGGACAGCTGGCAAGTATACAGGCTGCCTCAGTGCCCGGCAGTTTTGGAAAACAGCTGAATCACAACCACGCCGCCCACGATCATGGCCATGCCCAGCATCGCCGGTACATCCAGCTTCTGCCCATAGACCACCAGCGCCGCAACGCTGATCAGCACGATGCCAAGGCCCGACCAGATCGCGTAGGCGATACCTACCGGGATGCTGCGCACCACCAGGGTCAGCATCCAGAACGCGATCCCGTAGCCCACCACCATCAGCAGCAACGGCAACGGCGTGCTCAGCCCCTTGACCGCCTTCATGGAGGCAGTGGCGATGACTTCGGCGCAGATGGCGATGGCGAGATAGGTATAGGCATTCATGACGGGCTCCTCCGGTAACTGGCTCGGCATTCTAGCGATTGCCCGGATGCGGTAAAGTCATTACCTATCCGAATTGGAGATAGGCTGATGGCCGAACAATGGAACCTTGAACAACTGCGCATTTTCCTGCGGGTCGCAGAGTTGCGCTCGTTTTCCGCCGTGGCCCGTGAGCAGCGCAAGGCACAGTCGGCCATCAGCAATGCGATTGCCCTGCTTGAAACCGACCTCGGTGTCACGCTGTTCGAACGCAGCAGCGGACGCCAACCCAGACTGACCGAAAACGGTACGGCGTTGCTCGAAGATGCCCGTGAGCTCTTGCGCCAGTGCGAACGCCTGGATGGTCGCGCCCTGGCCTTGATGCGCGGCCAGGAGGCCTTGTTGCGGGTGGCTCAGGACGAAGCGATGCCTTACCAGCCAGTGATCGACAGCCTTGACGAACTGGCTAGCCGTTATCCTTATCTGGAGGTGCAACTGGCCAGTGGTGCCCAGGGGGATGTAGCGCGAAAGCTGGCCGAGCGACGCGCCGACCTGGGGTTGTTCTTCCACCATGAAAGCATCCCGGCAGCTTTGGAGCGCCGAGCTTTGGGCAGTGTGGAAATGGTGACGGTCTGTGCAGTTGATCATCCGCTTGCACATGAAGGGCGGGTCACTCGCCAGCAGCTGGCCCGCCACCGGCAATTGCTGATCACCCCACAGCAGAGTGGCTATCCTGGCGGCGAGGCAATCAGCCCGCAGGTCTGGCGCGCCGACAGCTTCTACGCCATGGCTGAGCTGCTGATGCGTGGCCTGGGCTGGGCGTGGCTGCCGCGGCATGTGGTGCAATACCCGACCTACCAGGCGCACATGGTCGAGCTCGACAGCGAATGGCGCCCGCCTGCACTGGTAGCGGAGCTGGCCTGGCGCCGCGATGAACCGCTGGGGCCGGCCGCGCAATGGTTGGCCGAGCGCTTTGCAGTGCACTTGCGTGCGATCGGGTAAACTCCGCGGCCATGAACAGAACACTCTATACCTTGCTGTTTCATCTGGGCCTGCCGCTGGTGGCGCTGCGCCTGTACCTGCGTGCTCGCAAGGCCCCGGCCTACGGGCAGCGCATCGGCGAGCGCTTTGCCTGTAGCCTGCCGGCCATGCGTCAGGGAGGGATCTGGGTGCATGCGGTGTCGGTCGGCGAAAGCATTGCCGCCGCACCGATGGTGCGTGCGCTGCTCAAGGCCTACCCGGACCTGCCGATCACGCTCACCTGCATGACCCCGACCGGCTCCGAGCGCATTCGCGCGATGTTCGCCGACGAGCCGCGCATCCAGCATTGCTACCTCCCTTACGACCTGCCATGGGCGGCCGGGCGATTTCTTGATCATGTGCGCCCGCGGCTGGGCATCATCATGGAAACCGAACTGTGGCCCAACCATATCCACCAATGCGCCAGGCGCGGCATTCCGGTGGCCCTGGCCAATGCCCGGCTGTCCGAGCGCTCGGCCCGTGGCTACGGGCGCTTTGCCAAGCTGACCCGGCCAATGCTGGGTGAAATGAGCCTGATCGCCGTGCAGACCGAAACCGAGGCCCAACGCTTCCGTGAGCTGGGCGCGCGGCCCGACTGCGTGCAGGTGACCGGCTCGATCAAGTTCGACCTGAAGCTCGATGAGCACTTGCAGCCCCGTGCCAAGGCACTTCGCGAACAGTGGGGCGCCGACCAGCGCCCGGTGTGGATCGCTGCAAGCACCCATGAGGGTGAGGATGCCTTGATCCTGCAGGCGCACCGGCAGCTGCTGCAGGTGCATGGTGATGCGCTGCTGATCCTGGTGCCGCGTCATCCTGAGCGGTTCGATGCCGTGCATGCCCTGTGCGCCGAGCACTTCGCCACGGTGCGCCGCGCTGCCGGCACGCCGGTGGATGCGCGAACGCAGGTGCTGCTGGGCGACACCATGGGTGAGTTGCTGTTTCTCTATGCCCTGGCCGACATCGCCTTTGTCGGCGGCAGCCTGGTGGCCACGGGCGGCCATAACCCGCTGGAGCCTGCGGCATTGGCATTGCCGGTGCTCATGGGGCCACATGTGTTCAACTTCCTTGAAATCAGCGCGATGTTGCGCGAGGCGGGGGCGTTGCAGCAGGTTGATGATGCCGACGGGCTGGCCGAGGCGGTGCGTCGCTTGATCGAGTTGCCCCAGGATGCGCAGCGCATGGGCGAGGCGGGCAGGGCGGTGATGCGGGCCAACCAGGGCGCCTTGCAGCGCTTGCTGGATGGGCTGGGCAAGCTCATCCGCTGAAAGCCAGCTTGCTCGGATCCTGTGGGAGCGGCCTTGTGTCGCGAAAGGGCCGCAAAGCGGCCCCAGGATGTCAGCGTAAAAGCACAAATTGCCGGGGCTGCTTTGCAGCCCTTTCGCGACACAAGGCCGCTCCCACAGGGTGGACTGCCCCCTAAAAGTTGGACAGTTCTATGCTGCAGCCTGAGCCCTGTACTCAACAGGGCTCAGGCCATTGAGCTTCAGTTTGATGCGGTCATGGTTGTAGTAGCGGTGTACTCGTCCAGGCCCGCTTTCAACTCATCGACACTCTCAAAGCGCTTCAGGTAGAAAAATTCAGATTTGAGCGTACCGAAGAAGCTTTCCATGGCCGCGTTGTCCAGGCAATTGCCCTTGCGCGACATGCTCTGTTTCACGCCTCGCCCACGGAGCTTGTGACGATACTGAGCCTGCTGGTAATGCCATCCCTGATCTGAATGCAGCACAAGCTTCGGCTTCTCTCCCAAGCAGTCGAGGGCCTTGTCGAGCATGTTCCCAACCAGGCTGTAGCAAGGACGTTTGGCCGTTTCGTACGCCACGATTTCACCGTTGTACAAATCCATCACCGGCGAGAGATAGAGCTTCTGTTGCGCCACCTTGAATTCAGTCACGTCGGTCACCCACTTCTGATTAGGCCGTTGGGCAACAAAATTTCGCTCCAGCAAATTCGCCGCCACCTTGCCGACAACACCACGATAGGAACGGTATTTCTTAGGCCGTACCACTGACTTCAACCCTTGCTCAGCCATCAGTCGTTCAACGACCTTCTTGTTCACCAGCTTGTCCT